>JBBSCL010000459.1:0-3696 GCA_038250345.1 Leptolyngbyales cyanobacterium | reverse complement strand
GAACTATTCCGCCTCGTACAGGGTCTTATGCGCAGGCGCAGCAGCTAATTGACCAGTGGCAACAGCGCTAGGGAAACACGGCAACGGCAGAGTCAGGTGAAACTCCCATCGGGTGCGACCTCGTCGCTCGCATTATCCGATCGCTGGCTAATATCGGCTTCGCAAGGGACTAGAAACCCCGTGAGGTACCACTTAGAAGGTGCTTGAGGCAGAATTTCCTTGGCGTGTGCCTCGTCATCGGGGGTTGGCTCCACTAAATCAAGTTGAAGCGCGTCGATTAGGTAGGAACGAACTTCAGCCGATGTGCTGAGCGTCATGAGCGGTTATCTACAAAAAGTACCCCATCCACTAGAATTCCCAGAAGTTACTGAGAATCCGAACGCTGCCTGATAAAGATTTACTTTTTAAGATGAACATAACAAAAACTTTGAAGGCTGTCGTTGAGGTTAGAGGCAGCAGTAAAGACTTTCACCATCTACAAAGTTGCTTGAATAGCAGGATGTTTGGGCTTATACCCATAGAAAGATGATCAGAAGCAGCGCTACTGCTTGCAGGGAATTAGGGTAAATTTGTAGAAATTTGCCTGATGTATTTCTGTGAGTAAAAATACGGAAGATAAAGAAGTGCGGCGGAAACGATGGCGGTCTCTGCTGCACGATTGGGCTGACCAACGGGAAAAACCGCTTAGTGCAAGAACCTTCCGTAAAGGGTGGAGCACTAAGGCTAGACCTGTTCTAGTGAAGTGTAATGATGGTAACGAGTATGTGATTAAAGGACAGCAGGCGGGACGGCAAATTGTAAATGACCAAATTGTTGCGCGTTTGGGTTTGGCGATCGATGCGCCTGTCGGTGAGCCGAGGATTGTAGACGTTACCGATCTAGCTGCAATTGAGCAAAGGCTCTCCCATATTGCCCCTGGAACGGCTCATGGAACGCGCTTTATTTCTGATTGCTTCGATGAGTACACCCTGATTGCTACCAGTGAGCCAGACAACCGCCCTAGGCTTGCCCGCTTATCTGTCCTGTATGGGTGGGTGTTTGCCAACGATTGGCAGTTTCTTTTTAAGAAGCATCCGCCTCGCTTAATTTACTCTGTCGATCATGGGCACTTTTTCCCAGATGGCCCTGACTGGAGTGAGGAGACGCTTCTAGCGGCTCCCCGTGCTGAGTTGGCTCCTTACTTTGAAGATTGTTATCTGACGCGGGAGGAAATTGGAGAGGCACTTCAGGCACTGGAAGCAGTGACCGAAGAGAAAATCATTCAAGCGGTATCTAGCCCTCCGGATGAGTGGGGGCTTACAATAGGCGAACGAGTGACATTGGTGGAGTATCTTACCAGACGGAAACAAGAGCTACTGGCAGGCGATCTTCAAAATCAGATCCGATAGAGGGGATGGCAACAATGGTCAGCAGGTATAGCGTTATACAATATGTCCCCGATCCGATCGCAGACGAGCGGATCAATGTCGGTGTGCTTGCTTTTGACGATGAAATTGTCAAAGTTCACTTTCTGTCGCGCTGGGATCGAGTTCGTTGCTTTGGGGCTACAGAAAGCATCGATTTTTTGAAAGATTTCGCTCACCGAGTGGAAGAAGCGGTCGAAGACGGGCTATTATTTCCGGGTGATGAAGCAGGTACGGCTCCGAAACACGAACGGTTAGCAAAGGTTGCGAAGGGCTGGATGAATAGTATCCAGTTCACTGAACCTCGTGGTTCATTGGATGATGTCGATAGCCTGTTAGCGGATATTGCAAAAACATATTTGTTGGAAACAACTCCTGAGAAGGACAAACCGCGAGATCGTCAGGCGGCTGCACGAGTTGCGACCTCTCATGTCAGAAGGATTGTCAAGCAACGCTTTGGAGACGATAAAGCGAAAGAATTAATCAGAATGGACTATGAGTTGAAAGGTGGTCGTAAGGAACATAAATTTGATGTAACAGTTGCCAATGGTCGCCCATTCTTAGCTGCACATGGAATCTCGTTTGAAATTCAGACTTCTGAAACGTTGATAGATTCTCTCGCTTTTATGATTCTTGATGTGAAAGCATCAAATCAAGAATTTCCGCTAGGGATCGTGGCATTGCCACCCAAGCAAGCGTCTCAGGATTACAAGAGACTGAATAATGTTTATCAGCAGACAACCCGAACCTATCAAGAGCTTGGGGCGAAAGTTCTTCAGGAAAACGAGGTGGAATCTTGGGTATCTGATCGCCTTGCCAATGTGAATGTGTAAGTTTCGTCAGATCGCACACAAATGATCTTGCCCGGAGCTTAGTCCCTATTTCACCTTTTTTGCTGCTTTCCCGCTCAAGATTTCGGCTTCGGCGCGTTCCTGGTTGAGGGAGAGTAAGCGTGCCAGCACTTCGTCGTGGATGTCTTCTGTCCAGCGGTAGCGCCAGGGCTTTTTCTTGCGGCGGGTGCTGGTGTCGTCTTCGTCTTCGTCTTCGTCGTCTTCGTCGTCGAATTGGAAGGTGCAGGTGGGGGTGATGTCGTGCCAGCCGTAGGCGTTGAGGACGGCGCGATCCATTGCCTCATGCAGGGTTCGCAGTTGCAGGATGTCGGGATCGGTTGCGTCGGGGTCGTGGAAGCGGTTGTAGGTGTCGGTTAAGCCCTGGTTGGTGCGAACCATCAACTCGGCGCGGAATTCGTAGTACTGTTTGCCAATTGCTTCAAGATTGGGATTAGTTTCCCAGTTTTTGGGGAATGGGAAGGTTTCAAAGCAATCAGAAGATGGGTAACGAAGCCAATCTTCATGAGAGGAACCCAAGAAAACAGCCCAAGTTTCATGTAGGCGAGACTGAAAGTAATGCAAAAGTTAAGTAGTTATCCTTGAGAATAATTGCATGTGGAGTCTCCCATCTACCTTCTCATCCTTCTGACTTCTGCATCAATCTGCCTGACCACCGTTAACGCGGAGTAGCTGACGCCTGCGGTGCCTTCGCCGGGATGGGTGGAGTCGCCGACTAGCCAGAGCCTGTGGATGGGGGTGCGGTTGGCGAAGCCGAAGGGGCCAAAGGTAGACACGCGCTGGCCGATGCCGCCGACGATGCCGCGATCGCGTCCCGTAAAGTGGGCGAAGGTTTTGGGGGTGGCAGCGGTTTGGTGCAGAATGGTATCGGCAGTGAGGTCGAAGTAGGTTGAGAGGCGGGCGATCGCCGTTTCGCTATAGTGCTGTTTGAGAGCTTGGTAGGTGGATGGCGAGGGTTGGCGGTCGGCATCCCACCACTGGTTGGGTTCAGTAAATGACGAGGCGATAATGGTGGCGCAGTCGGTGGGGGCACGGCCATCGTTGGGGTGGCTGACGGAAACAAAAAGGGAGTTATTTTCGGCGATCGCCCCCTCATAATCGTAGAGAAATTGCAGGTGGGGCGGACAGTGGGGTGGAATGGCGGCTTGTTTGACGCCTAGGTAAATGACGAAGGCTCCCGATGATGGCGGCAG
Organism: Leptolyngbyales cyanobacterium; assembly: GCA_038250345.1. Taxonomy (GTDB): domain Bacteria; phylum Cyanobacteriota; class Cyanobacteriia; order Leptolyngbyales; family Leptolyngbyaceae; genus ULC077BIN1. The sequence continues at coordinate 252 of JBBSCL010000459.1, read as the reverse complement.
TTTGTCTACTCGCTGGCGGTAGCCGCTGGGGCTTTGTTCGCCTAAGAGCTGCACTAGGTTTTGAGCGGTGACATTGGCGACGATGTGATCGGCGGTTTCTGTCCAGGTGTGACCCGTTTTTTGATCGCGGATGTGGACGGCGATCGCCCGCTGCTTTGCCGCCGATTCAGCAACCGTGTCAATCCGCTCAACGGTGTGGCGCATGCGCAACCTGCCGCCGTCGCGTTCGAGGGACTCGACTAAGCGACAGCT
>JBBSCL010000458.1:0-3703 GCA_038250345.1 Leptolyngbyales cyanobacterium | reverse complement strand
GGCATTTAGAAAAATGTGATAGCGATCGCGGTAGTAGCCTGCGACGGCTTGCAATTGGGCACTAACGCCAAAGCCGCTTTGGTCACTCGTGGTCAGGAAGAAATCATCCGCATCGGCATCAATTGGGGCGCTAAACCCGAAACTTTTTACGGTCTATCCGGGCTAGGCGACCTGCTTGCCACCTGTAATAGTGCCCTCAGCCGCAACTATCAAGTCGGTTACGGCTTGGCTCAAGGAAAATCTCTATCTGACGTTCTAGAATCTCTGCAAGGAACCGCTGAAGGCATCAACACGACTCAAGTTCTTGTGCGCCTCGCTAGTCAACAGCGGATCGCCCTGCCTATTTCTCATCAGGTTGATCAACTGCTGCAAGGCAAGATTACTCCCCAAGCTGCCCTTGAAGCTTTAATGCTGCGCGATCGCAAACCCGAAAATCGCTGAATATTGACCCAATTGGCAATCTAAAAATCTGAGATCGGTGTTGGGTCGGGGCACCTCTTGTGGGTGCCTTCAACTCTAGCAGTCAGACACAAGACCAGACCCTACAGATTCATTTAATCATTTGAAACTGATGTCCGAACAAAGGCATTGCTTAATCAAAATATGAATTTGAACTTGCCATCCTGTCGCTAGCTTCCCGTAGGGTTCGAGCATCCCAAAGTGACGTATTTGAGTGACGTATTTACCGAGATCCTCAGCCTGCGGCAGGCTACGCCAACGTTGCACTCAGAACGGCAATTCATACTTCTGATCAGCAACGCCGATTTCTCTCCTAAAGGATTGCGGAACGGTATTGGGGTAGACAATGGCTTGGTAGAATGGACTGTGCGTGAAGACGATCCTTTTTGAGAGAACACCCATCATGGCGCAAACGATTGCCGCACTCGATATTCCCAGTTTGGAGACAGAACTTGCGGGTCAAAGCCCACAGAAAATCCTAGAGCGATCGCTGAGCCTGTTTGACAACATTGCAATTTCCTTCAGCGGTGCGGAAGATGTAGTGCTGATTGACATGGCACACAGGTTAAACAAAGCGGTCAAAGTTTTCAGCCTGGATACCGGGCGGCTTCATCCTGAAACCTATCAGTTTATCGATCGCGTCAGAAAACATTATGGGATTGCGATCGAAATCCTGTTTCCCGAAGCAGCCCAAGTGGAAGAGATGGTTACTGCTAAGGGTCTTTTCAGTTTCTATGAAGATGGGCATAATCAATGTTGCGGCATTCGCAAAGTCGCCCCGCTGCGCCGCACACTCTCCACCCTAGATGCTTGGATTACGGGGCAACGGCAAGATCAAAACCCTGCAACCCGTGGCAAAGTTCCTGTCGTGCAAGCGGATACTGCATTTTCAGCAGGCGACCGCACCCTAGTCAAGTTCAACCCGCTCTCCAACTGGACTTCTGCCGATGTCTGGATGTATATCCGCTCCTACGAAGTTCCTTACAACTCCCTCCACGATCGCGGATTTGTCAGCATTGGCTGTGAACCTTGCACAAAAGCCATTTTGCCGAACCAGCATGAGCGGGAAGGACGCTGGTGGTGGGAAGATGCAACGAAAAAAGAATGTGGCTTACACGCGATTAATCAACCTCAATAAATTTCAAGGTACGGGGTGCGAAGTTCCAGCGTTGATTTCCGCAAAACGCAAATTATCTTTCCCGCAGATACGCCGGACTCCAAACTCCGTTCTTCCCTACACAGCCTCATTTACATGGTGTGAAGTATACTCATCAAGTAATTAAAGTGCAGCGTTTTTGATTCATGAGCCTAACCACACCTACTGACCTGCTAGAACGTCTCAACTGGCGATATGCCACCAAAAAGTTTGATTCTACTAAAACGATTCCGGCAGATGTTTGGGCAGCTTTAGAAGAATCCCTAGTCCTAACTCCTTCTTCCTACGGGCTACAACCCTGGAAGTTTTTGATTATCACTAATCCAGCGCTCAAAACCCAACTCCAGCCCTTGTCTTGGAACCAGGCGCAAGTCAGTGAATGCTCTCATTATGTGGTGTTTACTATCAAAAAGAATCTCACTGCTGAGCATGTTGATCACTTTGTTGAACGCACGGCTGAAGTGAGAAGTGCTGAGCCAGAGGCACTGGCAGGCTATCGTAATGTGATGGTCAGTGATGTGATCTATGGTGCCCGGAGTTTGAGCGTAAATGAATGGGCAACTCGGCAAACCTACATTGCATTGGGCAATTTTATGACCTGTGCGGCGTTGCTGGGTGTGGATACTTGCCCGATGGAAGGAATTGAACCTGCGAATTATGACAAGGTATTAGGACTTCCCGAAAAAGGCTATGCAACGGTCGTTGCTTGTGCAGCAGGCTATCGATCCGAAGATGATAAGTATGCCAGTCTAGCGAAGGTGAGATTTGCCAAGTCTGAGGTGATTGAAACGTTGTAATCGTGTCAGCGATCGCGTCTTGTCGTTAGCCTGAGTGAATGGGTAGCGGTTGATCAGGGCGCGATCGCGCTACTTAATCTGCGGCAAAAGGGGCGATCGATTATTCGGTAGTGTTCTAGACATGTTGTTGGGGTCTGTAGAAGTCCCAGTTGGTCAGGTGTCTAGACGCTTCAGCAACATCTTTGAAACACTACCGAATGAATTATCGATTCTACACGCTCGTCTGGAATTTTAATTGCACTCAGTAAATAAGGTTCTTCTGGATGCGAGGTTCTAACCTGTGCGCTTATACGCTGCCATGCTAATTGTGTAGGATCAGCATCAGCACTCCCAGATGTTCTACCAATTTTTACTCTCGGCTGTTCCTTCAAATACGAGGGAAATGAATAAATGTAAAGAACGACCTGGGTTTCCATAACTGAGTTTTAACGGACTTAGCAAGATGCCTCAGCCTACTATGCAGGAAGAAGCAAAGCGGCTAGTGGGTCATTATAACTAACCGACGGGCTTCAGTGCGATCGCCCACTACAAAAATTTCCAAACAACGCCCTACCCAAGAACTTACGCCTATCTAAGTACCGCAACTCATAGATGACCTTTCTCAAAACAGCCCCACGATGAATTACCTTGTCAAATAAATAGGGCTTTAGCAGCATCACAGTCTGCTTTAATTTGAGCTTTCAACGCCTCCAGCGACTCAAATTTTTGTTCGGGACGGAGAAATTGCTCCGGGCTAACAGAGAGGACTTGTCCGTATAAATTGCCTGACCAGTTGAGTAGATGCACTTCGGCAACTAGGTGAGTGCCATTCACCGTGGGTCGATAGCCCAAGTTCATCACCCCTGGTTGAAAGGCTGTACCGGGTTGGGGGCGAACTGACAAGTCAGCGCTGGCGCGATCGCCCTTTTCGCACCACTGCACCCGCACTGCATATACGCCTGAGTGAGGCAGGCATTTTTCAGGAGGAAGCTGAAGGTTAGCAGTGGGGAAGCCTAGGGTATTGCCAAGCCGTTGACCTTCCACAACGGTTCCCACCAGCGTATAAGGGCGACCCAAAAGATAGTTGGCAAGGGCAACATCTCCGGCTTTCAGGGCTTCACGAATCGCAGAGCTACTAATTCGCTTCTCGTCGAGTAGCTTCAGCGAGGTAATCATCACCTCAATTCCTGCGTTGGCAGCGATCGCTTGGAGTTCTTCTGCCGTTCCTGCCCGATTTCGCCCAAACCTAAAATCTGAACCGATACTAATTTGGCAAACCTGCAATTGTTCTACCAAAATCTCTTGAACAAAT
>JBBSCL010000457.1:0-3705 GCA_038250345.1 Leptolyngbyales cyanobacterium | reverse complement strand
CGCTTCGCCTTTGCCATAGGTGACTTCTGCTAAAAGTCCGCTTTTGAAGCGTAAATGAGCAGTGCAAAGGCAGGTGGAGTAATAAGGCGAGGCGAGGGGCAAGGGGAGAGGGGGGAGGAATTGGGCTTGGCAGGTGACGGAGGCAACTTCGCCAAAGAGATCGATCAAGCGATGCAGGCGAGAGAGGGCACCGATTAGGGGAAAGCCGAAGTCTTGGAGATTGTAACTCCAGCGTTGAGGGTCGGGACGTTCGGGTTTGAGGGTGATGTAGCGGGCGAAGAAAGGATCGCCAATTAGCGGTAGAGAGGCTTTGAGGGCTTGGTGAACACCGCCGAGCAGTTCAATATGCTCGACATGCAGGAGTTTTTGCTTGGCTTTTGCTAGGGCGATCGCGGCTTCAGCTTCGGCAACATCCAGCGCTAGGGGATATTCCACGATTACGTGCTTGTCCGCATTGAGGGCAGCTTGAGCGATCGCGCCATGATCCCGATTGATCGTGGCAATTACCACTAGATCCACATCTGATCGAGTGATTAGATCTTGCCAGGAGTCGCAGGCGATCGCGTCATAGGATTGGCAAAATTCTTCGGTACGCTCTAAGTTGTGTCCCGCAACGACGACTAGAGCAGCACGAGGTTCTCCCTGAAGCGCATCTGCCCGGAGTTTCGCTGCATGTCCGGTGCCCACTAATCCCACTCGCATAAAAAATCCGGCTTAAAGCCTTAAGAACATATAAGAAACTATCATGATTCAAATCATTCAAAATAAATACTTATTTAGCTGCCAAGAAAACTTAAAAGTCAATAGTTCAATGGGTTTTAGGTGTTTTTTCAGCGTAAATTGGTGATTATCCAGTGCTTTTTACTCGTCTCATAAGATAAGTAGATTGGATTGACCATTTCCATTACGAATCCCATTCTATTAGGAGGGGATCATGAGTCATAAACCGCTCGTTATCCCGTAGTATCAAGAATGGTAAGGCTGAAATGTAAAGCAGTCTTAACTTATAAGAATGCACAGTCAGCTTAAATAAGCTTTCTTAAAGTGCCGTATCCATTAAAGAGAGGATCACTTCATGCCAACTTTTAAGGTCACATTAATCAACGAAGCAGAAGGGCTAAACACCACCATCGAAGTTCCCGATGATGAGTACATCCTTGATGCGGCTGAAGAGCAAGGGATTGACCTTCCCTACTCTTGTCGCGCCGGTGCTTGCTCCACTTGTGCTGGCAAGATTGTTTCTGGTGCGGTTGATCAATCTGATCAATCTTTCCTAGATGATGACCAAATTCAAGCAGGATATGTGCTAACTTGCGTCGCCTATCCTACCGCCGATGTGACCATTCAAACCCACCAAGAAGAAGCTCTGTACTAAATGCTTCTCCTCTAGCAGCTTGCAAGATTTTGATCTGTTCGCCAACTTAAGCGATCGCGTCATTTCAGCAAAAACATATATCTATAAAAACTCACCTCATAGCGATCCTGCTGTGGGGTGTATTTTTTGAAAGGCGAGAGGCGAGGGTGTTGGGGAAGAGGGAGTTTTGAGTTTTGAGTTTTGAGTTTTGAATTTTGAGTTTTCTTTTCTAATCCCTGTTGCCTGTTCCCTTTTCCCTACTGCCCTATCACCTGACGAACGGATCGCGCCAGAACACAATTGAGTTGTTAATCGGTTGAAGTTGGGTGCCGGGATAATAGAAGCTGAGGATGCGATCGCTGCTCCAGCCGAGCTTGCCTAGGTGATAGGAACCCGTTTGGCTAAGTCCCACTCCATGCCCAAATCCGCCGCCGGAGAAGGCATAGCCTGTCAGCTTTTTTTGGTCATCCAGCAGTGGATCGAAATAGAAAAACAAGCTTGCAGGCGCATAGAATGCAACCAAGATGTTGTCTTTTTCCAGGTCGATCTCGCCTAAATCGGTCGTCACCCGCAGCTTTTGGACCCGTCCAGCGGGCGATCGCTGCACCACCTTTAGCTGCTCAATGCTTTTGAAGTTCGCTAAGGGACTATTTAGAGTTTTTAAATACTCATGTAGGTCTTTGTTCAATTCAGTTAGGCTGCTGCTGTATTGCCAGCGAAACCACTTTTGATCGGCTTCATTAAAGCCTTTTGTTTGTTTAAGAAATTGACGTGCCGTTTGTTCGTTGGTTAACGGCTGTCGCGATAGATCCCATTTACTAGCAACGGAGTCAACACGAGTCATGAGATACGGGCGATCGGGTCCTTCCCAGACATCATTAAAGGAGGCAGTCACACCGCCAGTAGAAGCAGAATAGACCGCATCAACCAGTTCATTTTGATAAGTCAACACTTTGCCGCGTGTTGCCGCGATCGCCGCATCGGTCGCCGAATTTGCCCCACCTAATCCAAAATAAACCTGACATTGAGTATCAGCACAAAGCTGGTAGTTATCCACGGCAAATCGGCGCAGGTTCCGTAGGGCATAAGTCCGCGCCAAAATCGCCTGCACCTGAAGCACAGACGATGCCGCAGTCGTGCCAATTTCATGGGGCACAACCCCCCGCAGGTAAGCTTCTAATGGCACTTGATTTACTAAACTGTAGGTGCCATAAGTATTCGGCTGAAGGCGTAGACTTCCGGCATAAAGCCGCGTGTTGCGATCGTCCTTCAATTCGGTTTTCACCTGAATTGCCCCCCGACCCGCCGAAATCTGCACATTATCTTTTAGGTAAGATTTGCCGTTGATCAGCAAAGTGGCTTTTGGCTGCTGTTTCAAGAGGCGACTATCCACAAAAGCGGTTTGAATGCCCTTGATTTGTAAGCTTTGTAATAAGAATCGGCGCAAGAGAGGCGTGGTGTAGATATCCCGCTTCGCCCACACCTGCCATCGTTTGGGCTGGGCAATTTCTACAGGGATGCCCTGCGATCGCCATCGATTAGCGCTGTCTTCTGCACTTTCAAAACTGCGATGGGTGCTGAGGACAACCCGCTCTTGTACCTGCGATTCTGGGAGAGGCTGCATCACTACCTTCAGGGTCGCGGTATTGGCGATTAGGGGTTTCACTTTGCCATTCGCTTGTGGAAACTTGAGAGTCAAGCGATCGCCCGGTTGAGCTTGCAATGTCATAGTATCCGTTGATTGCGTGCCAAACCGTTGCACAATCCCGACTTGCAATTGCACATCCTTTGCAGGAGTCGCCTGTTGAGACAAGGCTGGCTGGGGAGATTGTGCAGTCACAAAGCTAAAGGGTAATGCGACCGTTGCGATCGCCCCAGCCGCCATTCCTAAGCCCCTCAGCCACACCGCACTCATCAATTTTTCATCAGGATGTGCAATAGCCACGATCTCTACCTACTCAAAAAATGCATCTCGTTCAGCTACTAAGATACTGTCTAGTTGCGATCGCCGCCGATCACCTTTAATAAATTCAGTATTTATACTCTGCAAATCATACTCATAACGACTATGATTTAGAAAGATGAATTGGAAAAAGTACCATGGTTCGCGTTGAAGCCATTTCCCTCAATAAAATTCGCCGCCCCTTATTTAGACAAAATGATCCTGCAAAAGTTGCCGCGCTGATGGAGTCGATTCAGGAAATCGGCTTGCAAGAACCGATCGATGTGCTGGACGTGGAGGGCGAATACTACGGTTTTTCGGGCTGTCATCGATATGAAGCTTGCGATCGCTTAGGACACGATACGATTCTTTGCCGAGTCCGCCGCGCTCCGCGATCGGTGTTGCAGCG
>JBBSCL010000456.1:0-3709 GCA_038250345.1 Leptolyngbyales cyanobacterium | reverse complement strand
GAATGGTAGCCGGGTTGCGATCAATGCAAATTCTGAGATCGTCACTACTAGAAATGTGCAAGGCAACGGGATTAATGGCAATGCAATTTTGAAGGGGGCTGGCATTGGGGGTGCTGGGGCTACGGTGGTTTCAGCGATCGCAGGCAGAAGGCGAGTCACCATTCCCAAGATTTTGCTAGGGGCTGGGCTAGGTGCAGCCGGTGGTTTACTTTTGGGGCAAAAACCGACCAGTGATTCCATTGCGCTCAAGCCCAATACCAACCTAACGCTAACTCTCAATTCGCGTCTTGCTCTCGCCCCAAGCTATTCTGGCTATCAACAATCCGGTTATCCCCGCTATTAGAGGGTTTCAGGTGTCAGGATTTCAGGTTTCAGGGGGGAAAGTAGCAGGAAACTCAAAACTCAAAACTCAAAACTCAAAACTTTCTCATTTCCCCCATCCTCCCTTGTTACAACACTCGCAACACACTCGCAACGCGGTTGACGGATTCCATTGCGCGGATTTCAGTCAGTGCTTGATTAAAGTTGCCTTCACGCACGTTATGGGTGACCACGACAATTTCGGCAGATTCACCGTGAACATCCGTTTGCACCACTGATTCCAGGCTGACGTTGTGATCACCAAAACAGGTGCCCAACTTACCAATTACTCCGGGGGTGTCGTTGGTGGAGAATCGGGCATAGAAGCGGGTGATTAACTCATCCATTGGGGCGATCGCGCAATAGTGTTGGTGCGAACACGCCAGCAGTGGGTCAAGCAACGCCTTGCCGTCCAGCGACGTTTGACTGCCACGCCCCACTTTCAAAATTGCGGCAATGTTCAAAATGTCCGACACGACCGCACTGGCAGTGGGACCTGCACCTGCACCAGGACCAAAAAACATCACTTGTCCAACTGGATCGCCTTCAATCAAAATTGCATTGTTAACATCATTAACGCTGGCAAGCGGATGATCTTTAGGGATCAACGTCGGATGCACTCGCACTTGCAGTTGTTCAAGATCATTTGGGGATGCTTGGGGATTGCGTTTAGCGACTGCTAGTAACTTGATCACAAAACTGAGCTTGTCGGCATAGGCAATATCCGCAGCACTCACTTGACGAATCCCTTCACAATGCACTTCCGGCAATTTGATCCGTCCGCCAAATGCCAGTGATGCCAAAATAGCGATTTTGTCAGCAGCATCAAGTCCATCTACGTCGGCGGTGGGGTCAGCTTCGGCATAGCCCAACTGTTGAGCATCTGCCAAAATGTCGGCAAAGTCGCCGCCTTCGGTTTGCATCCGAGTGAGAATGTAGTTTGTGGTGCCGTTGACAATGCCCATCACCGTGTGGATGCGGTTGGCGCAGAGGGATTGCTTAAGTGGCTCAATTACCGGAATGCCACCGCCCACTGCCGCCTCCAGCAATACATAGACTCCCGCTTCCCTGGCTGCGGTAAAAATTTCATCGCCAAAGCGGGCGATCGCGGCTTTGTTTGCCGTTACTACGTGCTTTCCATGGGCAATTGCGGTCAGCATTAGCGATCGAGCAGGCTCTAGCCCACCGATCACTTCCACCACAATATCCACCGCCGGATCGGTGACGATACTTTCCAGATCAGTCGTAAAACGATCGGCTGGTAAATCCACATTGCGGGGCTTATCGAGCGATCGCACCCCCACCCGATAGAGTTCCAATTCTTGCACCAACGGATGACGCTGGGCTGGATCAAGCAGAATGTGTGCTGTTCCAGTCCCCACGGTTCCTAACCCCAACAAACCAATTTTGAATCCCACGGTCGGCTTATCCTGAATCGCTTCTCCCATCAATCTTAGGCGAGAAAGGAAAGACGAATGATGAACGGCGTGTAGAGAATAGGGAATAGGGAAGGGGGAAGAGGGAATAGAGGATTTGTCGTACCTCTGTACTCTCGCGTCCCGCAATCCCCAACCTACTGCATAAAAAACCTACTGCATAAAACTCATATCTCAATCAGATAGTTTTACAGCTAGGTAGGTTTACAGCACAAGTTGAGCGAAGTTTCTACGGAAAGTTACAGGGGCAGACTGTAGCCAACCCTACGGCACCGACCCCGAAAGCAAGTCGGATGCTATCAGTTTTTTCTCAGATAACAGGGTTGCTCTAGGTCTTTTGGTGGGCGGGTCATACGCCTATACAGCGCCAAAATATCCTGCTTTTACTCACCTGAAACTTTCAGTGAGCAAGAGCTTGTTCTGCGAATTTTTATTCACGGTTGGAATTTTCAAGGGAGATAGAGATGAAGGGAAAACTATGGGCGATCGCGGCTATTTTTGGAGGAATGCTGCCATTCGCATCGCCAGTTCATGCAGACATTCCAAACACAAAATTAAGCTGGGTGCCGCCTCAAGTCGCAGCCTTGCGGGTAACCCTCAGTTCTAAATTTACGGAGACTGGAGAACGCATTCTAAATGTGGATTTGGTGCGCGACGGCGAGGTGCTAGAACGGTTTCAAGCGGTGTCTGGCAAGCCTCAAAAGCAAGCTTTTCGAGTAGGAAACGCATCGAAAGCAGGATCGCGGGAGCCGTTGCCCCAAGGACTTTATGCGATCGGGCAGGTCGATCGGGGTGCAGGATTACCATTTGCCATGGGAAAGACATTTATTCCAGTTACGCCGCAGTTTTCCACGTCGCGCAGCGGCATTGGCATTCATCGCGATGCCGATCGCATGATTCCGGGTGGCTCAGGAACAATCGGCTGCTTAGGATTGCTCAATCAGACCGAAATTGAAACCCTGGCAGACTTCGTTTCTAGCCACAATGTCAAAACGCTGATTGTAGATTATGGACTCAAATAGGCGTGACCAACCTGATCTAAGTATTCACATCATAAACCCGCCGAGAAAACCAGGTGAGTTCTCAAGCGGGTCTATGGTTTACAGCTTAGGTTAAAACTCTAAACACTACGCAGCAGCAGGTTCTTGAAACTTGTCTAAGCCTTCAATCACCTTGGCAGATTCGATCTTGTCGCCTGCCTTAAGCTGATCAAGCACCTCTTTCCCTTCTACTACAAAGCCGAAAATGGCGTAGCGTCCATCTAGCAAGTTTGCCCCAGCGGGAGTTAGCTCTGAGTCAAATAGAAAGAAGAAAAACTGAGATGAGCCGCCATTGGGGTCAGTGTCAGGACGTGCCAATGCCATAGCGCCATAGGCAGAGAACGGTAACACAGGCTGTTCGCGAAATCGTCCCGCATCTTCTAAGGTGATGCCGTAGACCGGAACGGGATCAGCCTTCACCTTCACTTCAAGTGGAATCGCTCGGTATTGCTTAGTTTTGGGATCTACAAAGCCGACTTCCGCTCCAGCCGGATCGCCCACTTGCAGCACATAAGATTCTTCTGCACGGGTAAACGGCAGTCCGTCGTAAAAGCCACGCTGCACCAGATCGATGAAGTTGCCAGCGGTGACGGGGGCGCTGTAGCCATCGATTACTGAAACAATTTTGCCCTTATTGGTTTTAAATTCCACCTTCGCTCGTCCTTTTAGCTGAGGCAGGTTGCGATAGGTTTCAGGAACTTCATAAGGAAACTGCTGCACCATGAGTTCTTCAATTTGCCCAACTAAATTTAGCACTTTGCCACGTTTAGCCATCACCTGCACTCGGTCTTTGGCTTCGGTTGCGGCTTGCAAATCGGGCAAAGCTGTCTTGATTTGGTCGAGTAATGCGATCGCGCTGGGCTGGCGATCGCT
>JBBSCL010000455.1:0-3710 GCA_038250345.1 Leptolyngbyales cyanobacterium | reverse complement strand
CCAAGAGTCAACGGGACTACGGCGGTATCCAGCCCAAGTGTAGGGTTTCGATAAGCGCTCGATATAATTTCGCCAGGATGTAAATAGGGCTTGATGAGTGGGTTTGGAGACTGGGCTGTTGGCAAATGCTTTAAACATGACGCTCCAATCCAAACCTTGGGCGATCGCCATCTGTTGAATTTCTAGAGCATTGGCTCGTTCTATTTGGTTTAATCCCTGAGCAGTTTGCTGATAGTAGTTCAGTAAAAGTAGGATGCTTGCTTTGATAGCCTCATCATAGAAGCCAGAATAGGCGACGTTCAGAAGCAAAGTTTCGGGAGTCCATTCGTCAACTTTTTGCTTGAGCAAGGATTGGAGCGTTTCTTCGATCGCCACTAGGCTTGCTGCGTAGTTCTGTTCGCTCAGCAATGTCTCAATGATGGGCAACCCATTTTTCCATTGTTGTGGAATTGTCCTTCGCAGATGGTCTAAATAGCGTTCGGGGGCGTGCTGTTCGATTAATTCTATATAGAGTTGATGCCAGTGAGAAGAGGTGTCTGTCAAGACTCGAACCCAGGATGGAGATTCTTGGTCTTCGGTTAATCCTGCCAAAATGCGCCGTTGATCTGGTTCTGTTAATTGGGTCAGAAAATCAAGGATGGCTTCGTATTCAAACGAGACGTTCTGAAATTCAATTTCTTTTTGTCGAATGTGTTGAACAAACTTAAAGGCATCCTGCCCTTGCGACTGAAGCTCTAGCCATTCCCATTCCAACAAACAGTACGTTAGCTGGGGTTCTAGAGCTAAACCCTCTGTTATTTCCATCCAGTCTTCACCTCCGATGGACATGGAGGCTGCTGCTTGGAGGGCTGGGATAAACCCATCATCAGGGGTAAAATTTTGCTCAAATGCGATCGGCACCAGAGGTCGCATTTTGTCTGCAACCTCTTCTAAATCTTCGACAAACGTGGTGGTGTCAAAGTAGGGTTGTTCCCAATGAGCTTCTTGAATGATGTACTTGCTGCGCTCTTTTTCAGCTTCATTTAGGATGGCATTCCAATCTTTCCAAAGCTTTGACCAAGTTTGTTGTTGTTTGGCTAAAGAAGCAGTTTGGGTTGCGGCAGCCTGAGTTTTTTTGCTGGTGGGAGAGGGCTTGAGGATCTGCTGAAGGGTTTGTTGCGTGTCGGGGGAAAGCTGGGCGATCGCTTGCTCTGTCTGTTGTGAAGACAAAACCCCAAACAGAACCTCAATCAGTTGAGTCAGTTCCTGCGTTGTCAAGGCATCAATAATCTGCGCTGACTTTCCAGATGATTTGCCGTTGCCTTGCTGTTTTTTTGGCATTTGTTTCTGTCTGTTTAGGGATCTGCATTGAAATAAATTCCTAGTGGGATTTAGGGGGCGGATCGGGACATTATTTCATTGCTACTCCCTTACGGTATGAATTTCTGGATATAGTTTAAATAGCCTTGCCGCCCATTTTTCTTAGTCCAAAAATTGATAGAAGACTGAATGCGCCTGAGGCAAGCCACCAAAATCTCTAGCGAAATCGTTGGGAGATCTCCGATAGGGCGATCGGTTGACTCAATCGGAGGATCATCTGTAGGCGATCGCCCCAAACGCAACTCACACATCAATTGCACCATCTCAGCCACCGATTGGCTCAACCCCCGAATGGAGCGAGATCTAATCGACTTACCCTGGGCCTCTGCTCCATAAATCCGAATTAGAGACTCGATCGCTGTCAGCACCTCCGCATCAATCAAATCTGGCGTTTTCTTGTAGATCTCAACGATCGCAAACTCTAGATTTTGCAAAACATCCAAGTGCTCTTCTTCAACAGACATTTGCTGACGACTCCTATCGATGGGACAGCTATCATTTAACGGCATAATCATCTCATCTGCCAAGCACCAGGCGCAACAATTTGAGCCGCAGAATCATCTAAATAAAACTCTTCCACAGGTATCCCTGTCCGTTCGCAGCACAACGGTTCAATCACCTTTGTAAAAGGATTCCAAACGGCTGTAATGTTGCGTTTTATCTTTTTGCGAACTAATTCACACTCTAAGTGAACCGTTGGTAATTCGATCACTAAAACGCTGTACAAAGAGGCTTCTACCTTGAGGGCATAGCGTTCTTGCAGGTCAGTAAGCTTTCGTCCTAGTTCTTGATTTGTAGCTGTCAACCGATCTAGTTCTCTGTCTTTATCATCTTGCCCTAAACGCGATCGCATTCGGGTCTCGATCTCTTTCCCCATGGTTCCGTAGTAAGAATTTAATCGCTCTTCATCTCTCGCTTTGGCTCGTCCTAGCTTCATCTGCCAACTTTCTAAATTTACCTTGACCTGCTGAGCTGCTATCCGCTCGATCAATGGCGTTAACTCATGAAGCGATCGCTCTGAAATCGCTTCCGGGTTTTCAACGGGCAATTGATCCGATTTCCAAAACAAAGCATCACCAATCTCAATCGGAGTCACGCGCGTTAGTTCGTTAATCATAAAAGAAACCATCCCCACCCGCTTTTCATCCGCTTCTGCGGTGTAGGCAATGTGGCACCAGAGATAGCGGGTCGTTGCAGTCTTGGCTTCGAGTAACCGGATTAAGCCATTTTGAGGGCGAAGAGTTTGCAACATCTGCTTCTCAAACCCAGTGCTTTTCAGATATCCTTCATACTGAATAGCGATCGCACTGACAGATCCCCGTTGCCCCAACAACGCTGAAAACTGCTGCACCAACTCAGAATGGTAGGATACAAACAAGCTGTCAGGAATATTTGCCTGGGTGGCGATCGTCGCGCTTTCCGGCAGCTTCAACTGTTTGGCGATCGCCTCTGGCAGTAAAACCGTCATCACATGCTCGTCTTCATCTTCGGCAATGCCGTCATACAAAGACACCAAATTCGATAACGTGGTAAGAAGAGGATCAGAACTCATAGGGTGCACTCGATTAAGCCTCAAACTCTTCGCCAAAGATTTGTTCATCTAAGGCTTGGTTCTGGCGATACTGGTCTTTAGCTTGTAGCAAATTATCAGCGAATTGGTCAAACGCATGATCCAAATCGGGTTTGGCTTGGTGGCTCAACCAAATCCCCATGACGACATCGCTAAAATCAAAATCATCATCGACGTTGCCCAAAATGGTTTCTACCTCTCCCACGACTAGCTCAAACATATTGATTTTGTCGTGGAGTACGCGCAAAATATACTCTTCAATGCTGTCCTTCAGACAAAAGTTGAAGATAAAAACATCCTGAGTCTGCCCAATCCGATGAATCCGACCAATCCGCTGCTCAATCTTCATCGGATTCCACGGCAGGTCGTAGTTGACAATCACATTGGCGAATTGGATGTTGCGCCCTTCCCCACCTGTTTCAGAAGCCAGCAGAACAGAAACGGTGTCACGAAAAGCGGCGATCGCCCCATCCTTTTCCTTCAGCGACATGCCGCCCTGAAACTCTGCAAATGGAATATCGGCTGCCTCTAGTGTTTTAGCCAAATAAGCGCTGGTTGCTTTGTGAGTGCTAAACACCAGAGTTTTCTGGCGAGACTTTTTCAACATCTCCACCAACGCTTTTGCCTTCTCCACTTGTTTTACTTGGGCGGCACGTTTGGCGAGCGCCTTGAGTTCTTCACTGGGAATACGCTGGGTCAGATGCTTCAATGATTCCGCCAATGCCCTTGGCGAAGACCCCGCCCGCATCAGCAAATTTGTTCGGGAGAGCTTGTCCAGCGT
>JBBSCL010000454.1:0-3715 GCA_038250345.1 Leptolyngbyales cyanobacterium | reverse complement strand
GTTGAGGCATCATCTGACGGCTGTTTAATCAAGTCAATTGCTCCCATAGCACGATGGTAGAAGGCAGGAAGTATCTGAGAATGATAACTTGCTGGTTAATTGCGGGGTGGATGTGCCTCCTATGCTATGAAATTGTGGCGATCGAAATTGACTTCTTGGCTTCCCCAGTTAAGCTATCAGATTTGGATTCTGGCGATCGGGCGACTGCTCTCACAAATGGGGTCAGGCTTCACGCTGTTTTATGCGCCGATCTTTTTTGTAAACCAGGTAGGGCTATCTGCAACTTTGGTGGGTCTTGGCTTAGGCAGTCAATCCATTTCAGGAGTGCTTGGGCGCTTTTTGGGCGGGTCGCTCTCGGATGGGAAGTTTGGGCGCAAACGCACGGTGCTGCTGTCAGCGGTGATTTCTGCGATCGCGGCGTTTGTGATGGCGTTTGCCACCAATTTTCCAGTTTTTGTGGTAGCCAATTTATTGATGGGTTTGGGAATTGGGCTATTTTGGCCATCTGCGGAAGCACTGGTCGCCGATTTAGCTGCGCCCCAAGATCGGAATGAAGCCTTCGCGCTGAATCGGCTGTGCGACAGTTTGGGTTTGGGAATTGGGGTTGTGCTGGGCGGGTTAGTGATCAGCACGACGGGAGCCTATCGATCGCTGTTTATCATCGATGGCATCTCCTTTTTGGTGTTGTTTGCCGTGGTGCTGTGGGCAATTCGGGAAACCTTTCAAACCACGGGCGAACATCAAGGATTGCAAGGCTGGAAGTTGGCACTACGCGATCGCACCTTGCTGATCTTTTGCGTCGTGAATGTGCTGTTCACCACCTACATCGTCCAAATTAGCAGCACCCTACCGCTTTATTTCACCAACTTTGTATCGGGAACACCTGATGAAAAAGGATTTACGCCTGTCGTGATTAGCGCCCTCTTCACTTGGCACCTTGTTGTAGCAGTTCTTTGCCAGCTTCCAGCCGCTCGATTTCTAAACCGATTTCGCCGCACCCGTGGATTGATTTTATCTGCGGTGCTGTGGGGGCTGGGCTTTGGGGTCGTTTGGCTAACCGGGGTAGCCTCCACAGGCAGCCTGGGTTGGGCAGTGTTGGCATTAGCCATCTTATCCCTAGCAACGGTGACTTATATGCCAGCCGCTTCATCAATTGTGGTAGATATGGCAACGGAATCGCTGCGGGGGGTGTATTTAGCGGTGAACTCGCAATGTTGGGCGATCGGCTATTTTATTGGACCCCCAATCGGCGGCTGGGCGTTGGATCAAACTCCATTTATCGCCCACACCTTTTGGTTAATATTAGCTGCTACGGTCGGGTTATCTATCCTGATCTTGCAACTTTTAGAGCGAAGAATGAAATTGAAAGATGCGTTTCCTCCCTCTATGTGAGGAGAAATCGCGTCAAAAGAACCAGCAAAATCTAGAGTGCAGCCATTGATCACGCTCTAACAGCAATTTATCCCATTGGGAACCCACGTCATGAACAGAATTTTTGCCCTGATTCCGGCGGCGATCGCCCTCTTGATTCCGTTTGCGGCTCCGACCCATGCCCAAGTTGCAGATGTACCTGTGGCGAATAAAGCGGGAGACTTCATTACCGCAAGAGTGATGGGTAATCGTGGCTACTATCGCAACACTCATTGGTTAGTGGTTGATCCGAGTCGCTCACTGAACTGCCGCGCTACGCCGAATGGCACGGTTACCACTCGCCTATCCAGCGGGTGGATTGTGACAGCGGCGTTTCCGACAGATAAGAATGGCGATGCAATTATCACGGGACAAGGCAAACCTTGGCTGCGCGTGATTGCAACTGATCCAAATGGAGGTAAACTACCCGCCTGTTTGGTGCGTGCCAATCGTCGCTATATTGCCCCGATTAGCATAGACTACATGCGAGAAACGATCGCCAAAGAGACCAAGTGAAGCGCTGCGAAACTGCCACGGCATCATTAGCAGGGGGTTGTTTGGGTCCCACACCCCGATTCCCTGCTGCTTGGCGATCGCCTCAGCTTGGCGATATTGCCCTTGAGTCGCAGCGCAATTGTAAAAATATTTAGGGTAGATGACCGCCATCCCTTCCTGCACCATTTGTAGGTTAATCGACTGTCCGTTCACCAATACTTCTGCCACGGTGCGCCCGTATCGATCGCGATCGACCTCTCGCAATTGCACCACTTGCCCAATCGGCAAAATCTGCTTCAATCGCTCAGAGGCGGCTTGCCCCCACGGTGCTTGGGCACGTTCTGGCGCATCCACACACGCTAGCCGAACGGTCATATTAGTTTGACTGGCTTGCACCTTCAAAGTATCGCCATCCCCCACACTTAGCACGACAAACTGGCTTTGGCGATCGGACGGTGCTTCAGTACGGGGAGATCTCACAGCGGGAGGTGGTGATAGCTTAGACTTGGGAGTTCCTCGCCGAGGGAGCCTTTCGCAAGCAACCCCATCGTTATCGCGATCGAGGTAGTTAGCGCCCCTAGTTTGCATAAAAGCCTGAGCCTCTTCCTGGGAGGCAAAATCAGCGCATTTTGCCCGCTGTGCTTCTGTATAAGGAGCACATGCAACGCTGATGCATATCGTTGCAAAAATGAGTAGATCGGTTCGCATCTTTTACCCAAACCAGTACAAACTATTTCACGGTTACCAATAGTTTACCCACGACGCTCTTGCAACTTGCGGTAGACTGCTTTGATATCTACGTTGTGATAAGCCAAGGCGACCAGCGAATGGTAGAACAAATCGGCAACTTCACCCGCGATCGCCGCTTGGGTATCAGAATTGTTCGCGTTACGGTCATCATCCTTACAAGCCATCACCACCTCAGCGGATTCTTCGCCAATTTTTTTGAGGATTTTGTTGTCGCCCCCGGCAAATAACTTGCAGGTGTAAGAAGTGTCATTGGGATGATCGCGGCGATCGCGCACCACGGCATACACTTGAGACAGCGTGTCCGCAGGTGGAGCTTCTACATGATTATTGACGCGATGAAAGCAGCTTCGTTCGCCCGTGTGGCAAGCAACATCTCCAATTTGCTCTACGGTAATCAGCAGGCAATCGCTGTCGCAGTCGTAGCGCAACGATTTTACAAGCTGTAAATGACCTGAAGTTTCGCCCTTGTGCCAAAACTCCTGGCGCGATCGACTCCAAAACCAGGTTTCACCCGTTGCGATCGTCTTTTGCAGCGATTCTTGATTCATCCATGCCATCATTAGCACCGTGCCATCGAGATAATCCTGCACAATTGCCGGAACCAACCCGCGATCGTCGTATTTAATGGCTTCAACCGGAATCGCTTGATTGCCCATTCTTTCTACTCACCCTCTTAATCTCTTAATCTCTTCATCTTTTTATCATCCCATCCGCTGATCCATTCGCTCTCCTCTATGACTTCTGCTCTGCCTCAATTGCCGCGCATTGGCGTTCCCCCGATCAAATGCCAGGGAATTAAGACGAAATTGGTGCCTTTCATCTTGAGCCAAATTGTTTGGCAAGAAACAATGGATGCAACTTGGATTGAACCCTTTTTAGGATCGGGCGTAGTTGCCTTCAATCGATTACCTGATCGGGCATTGCTTGCCGATACTAATCCACACATTATCGGGTTCTATCAAGCCATTCAGCAGGGAAAAATCGATCGCGCCTCGGTTCAAAACTTTCTCATTCAGGAAGGCGAAATATTACGGCAACAGGGATCTGAGTATTACTACAC
>JBBSCL010000453.1:0-3723 GCA_038250345.1 Leptolyngbyales cyanobacterium | reverse complement strand
ATTGTCGCCATCTTGAATGTCAAGCTTTGCAATCATGTCGTCGATCATGTGCATTTGAGATTGCTCTAGATCGAGCGCCCCTTTTTCCCATAATCCCATGCTGTATTTTGGGTAGATGAGTTTTCCGTTCCCCAACATTCGATTCAACATGCCTTGAGGGAGATCATATTGAAGCTTCATCAACTCTCTAGACCCTTCTGCCACGTGGTCAGTTTCCTCTAAGACCCATTCGTAGGGGGCAAGCAGGGCTGGAAAATACTGGAAAAAGATGGGCATACAGGTATCAAACAGCGATCGCAAAACTGAGTCGGGCACCTCTAGTCCATTAATATAAGACTCCGCGATCGCCATTTGCACCGTGTTCACAACTTCAACGACTCCGCGAGTTGCTTGATAGGCTAAGGGGCTTTTGGCAGTAACGTCACCAATAATAGGAATGTGGCGCTCAATATCTTTTTCAGTAGATGTGAAAGTCATAGGAGTAAATCTCCAGCAATCTAAGGGATTTAGTTAAGATCCCATAAGAGCAATGATTTTCAGGATTTCTTAAGATTGTTCCAAGCTTGGCTCAACATTACGTCAAAATAAGTTTGCAAAAATTTATAACTGCCATTGCTCATCGGATTCAGAGTGTCGCTTCCATCCGTTTTTACCCGCTGCTCTCGTTCTCCCCAATGGTCGCTATGGCGATCGCGGCGTTAAGTCAGCCGTTGATGAATGAATTTCACCGATTGGCGATCGCTCAACAGGAGAACAGGGCAGTTTGGCAGACTCCAGAACGGGCACATCCGAGGGATAGGGGACTCTGTCAAGTCCCTACAACTCAGCCAACATCAAATCGCTTAAAGGAGAGTTTACTGGCTGTTTCCGTTATCGAGTTGGCGACTGGCGAGTCATTTATAAAGTTGATCTAGCAAGGCAAATGGAACCGATTAACATTGAGCAAGATGACGAGGATCTGATTATTACTATCCTGCTGATTGCTCATCGTCGAGCAGTGTATTGTTGACTGCTCCTCCAAGTCAATTTTGATCTCTTAACTCAGCGCAATAAGTTAGAACTAGCCGCAGAACTGATTCATATTGTTTTAGCCGTCAATCGCCCGAAGTCGGTGAGCGATCGCCACCCATTCTCCCGATCGCTTATACTTCAGCGCCTCAAACCCCACGGCTTGCAGTGCCGCAACGACTTCAGATTCCTGATCGGTAGTGAAGCCAGCGGTGATTAGCAGTCCATTGGAGCGCAGTGCATTGCGATAGTCGGCGGCAAGGGTGATGTGGATGCGTCCGAGAATATTTGCCGCGATTAGATCCAGGTCAGCGACTTGAATCGTGAAAACTTCTTGGGTGAGAGTGCCGCTCATCCAATGTCCTAACCTGCTGCCCTTGCCCAAACTGCCGCACTGTACAGTTGCTTGAGCCTCCACTTGATTATCCTGAATGGTTGCTTGGGTTGCCTGCACCGCGATCGCGTCATTATCCAGCGCCAACACCTGCGCTCCTAGTTTTGCGATCGCCACGCTCAAAATACCTGACCCACAGCCCAGATCTAGGGCTTTCATGCCGGACATCACGTATCGTTCCAGCAAGCGCAAACTTAGCATCGTTGCCGGATGCAAACCGCTACCAAAGGCGAGACTTGGCTTCAGCCGCAGCAGAATTTCATCTGGGCAAGGTTGATAAACGGCATCCGTTGCCAGCACGACGAACCGTTGCCCAATGCGGTGAATCGGGAAATTTTGGGACGCTGTTGATTTTGTTTCCACCACAACGGTTTCTAATTCTGTGGTTAAACCAGTGCGATGTAGCGGTGAGAGGAGTTGAGCGATCGCATCCACCCGCGATCTCGATTGGCGATCGTGAGGCACATAGAAACACAGCGTAAACATCCAGTTTGCGGGATCTGCTTGAGGCTGATAGTTGGCAATGCCAAGATTTTCTACGCCCTGAGCTTCCGCCAGTAAGGTGCAGACCCAATCTACCGCCTCAGAGGTTGTATCTAGGCTCAACTCGATCCATGCCATTCTGGGTTTTCCACACAATCAACCCTTCCAATCCTACCGGAGACCATTCATAAACGCGAAAATTCAGCAACAGTGCTTCTGTTAGACCACTGATTGCCCTTCTAACCTTCACCAGAAGGGCGATCGCGCCAGTTCAGCTATAATGAAAGCAATTGTCCCCTCACATTAGGAGACCCTATGCCCACCCGCATGGCTCAAGACATGGGAAGAATTCTCACCACGCTCACAATTACCAACCGCGCTGACCAAGTTCGAGCTAAAGACGGAACAATCTCCCCTGAGCAAATTCGCTCGGTGACGCTCGAAGACGTGTTGATC
The DNA here is from genome assembly GCA_038250345.1 of Leptolyngbyales cyanobacterium. Classification (GTDB taxonomy): domain Bacteria; phylum Cyanobacteriota; class Cyanobacteriia; order Leptolyngbyales; family Leptolyngbyaceae; genus ULC077BIN1. Next base: position 1,382 of record JBBSCL010000453.1, on the reverse strand, counting down.
GACACCGGAGCGACGACCTTGTGTTTGCCACAAGATGTGGTGGCGCAACTGGGACTGGAACTGCAAAAAGAAGTTGATGTGGCAACGGCAATGGGCATTGGCAAGGCGCGGATTTTTCGGGATGCAGTCATTTCGTTGTGCGATCGCGAAGGCACCTTTGAATGTTTGGAACTCCCTGGCGGCAGAAATGCGCTGTTAGGTGTCATTCCACTGGAAGCATTGGGCATTGAATTAGATTTGCAAAATCAAAAGCTCAAGGTATTGCCGATTAGTCCTACGGACACTTATTTAACAATTATGTGATTTACTTTGAAGTAAACAGGGTATGAATCAAGAACAGTGGCAGCAATGGTTAGAAATTCAGCAGCGCCAAAACACGGTGCTGGAGCGCATTGCCGCATCGCTGGAACGATTAGCCCCCGCTAACCAGTCAGCCCCCAACTATCAAAAAACGCTGGAAGAGTTTCGGGGCTTTGACTGGGCAACAATTGGAGCAACTGTGGTGCAATCTGATCCCTCTGGAGCCGCGATCGTGGAATGGAGTGGGCAGCAGTTTACCCGGCGATCGCCCACTAACAAATTTGGCGAGGCAATCTGGTTTAGCCGCAGTGTGGGCAAAGATGATGATGGTAACACCCGCTATGAACGCCTAATCACGTTTAGAAAAATGGGTGAAGTAGAACCCATCCCAGATCGCGTCAATCGGGCAATTTCCCATCCGTAGCCCGCATCTATTGGTTGAAGGGAACAATAGTTTTATACAACCCTTAGAGACAACCGCAAATGCTCAAACCAACGGTAGGGATAGGACTTATCAGTCTGGTCGTTCTCAGTCAATCGGCGATCGCCCTTGCTGTGTCTGTTCAAGATATTCCCAATCCTAGGCGGATGAACAGTTGGGTTGCAGATACCGCAGATTTGCTCACGCCTCAAACAGAAGCAGAGATCAATCGCATCGCCACTGAGCTAAAAGCAGAGAATGGCAGCGAGATTGCTGTCGTCACTGTGGCAACTACCAAGCCTGCCCAATCCTCAAAAGCATTTGCTACAGAGTTGTTCAATACCTGGAAAATTGGTAAGCAGGGCAAGAATAATGGCGTATTGTTTCTGATTTCTAAGGGCGATCGCCGCACCGAAATTGAAACGGGGACTGGGCTAACGGCGCTGCTACCCGCTTCTAAGGCGGAAATAATTTTGACGCAAAAAGTCACGCCTCAATATAAACAGGGCAAGTTTAATGAAGGCACTTTGGCAGGCACCCTGGCGATCGCTCAAGCATTATCAGAGTCGCCTGTCGAATCGGCTCAACCCTCAGCATTATCGGAAGCCGCCCTAAGAGTCCTTCCGTGGATTTTGGCGGGGGGATTTATATTCACCTTTTT
>JBBSCL010000452.1:0-3731 GCA_038250345.1 Leptolyngbyales cyanobacterium | reverse complement strand
GGATATGACCCGACCGATACTCAGAGGGCGATCGCACATCAACTAATAACGGCTGACGGTCTGCCATCAGACTTTTCAACGCTTCGACGTTGCCGATCGTGTAATATCCCGATGGCATTGACATGAGATACTCATCTACAGATGATTCCAATCTGGGAAACCCTTGTGGATCTGACAGAACCTTGGGGTCAGTTATTACGGCTGATGAAGTGAGATTTGCCGCCATGATCGGGTTTTGCCCAGCACCAAACAAAAGGCAAATCCACAGGGCGAATCCCAGCACTATAGTCTGAATTGACTTCTTGAATAGCATAGATCTTTCCCAAAACGGGTATTCCTTATTATCCCACCTTCTCATCATCACTCCCTCTGTTCGCGGGTCGCAACTCCAGCAATATGAGGACTAACGATCGGAATAGACAGCCGAAATGATTGATAATGAACAGATTCAAAGCCTGCTTCTTCAAGATACATCCAAGTTTCCTGGTTTGGCTGACAGTGATCAAACACCGTCTTCCAGACTGGAGTAATCCCTTCTTGAAGTGTGCGAGTGCAGGTGCCATCGATCGCGGCAACGTGTTCCATAAAAACAAACGTGCCGCCCGGTTTGAGAACCCGTTGAATGTCCTTCAATGTGGCATCAATGTCAGTTACAGAACAAAGGACATAGGTACTGACCACGATGTCAACGCTAGCATCTTTAACAGGCAATGTCTCAGCCCGCTCTCCGTGCAGTTCAATATTTTTGAGTCCGTGACGTTCTGCTTCTTGATGAATGTAGGGATGCATAAAAGGGTTAGGTTCCACGCCAATCCAGTCAATGTCTTTTGGGTAATAGGCAAGGTTGGCTCCGGCACCGGGTCCAATTTCTAAAACTCTACCCTGCAAATTGCCCAGCAGCGATCGCTTCAGTTCTGCCATCGTGGCATAGTCCTGACAATCGTGCAGCTTAATTGCCTGATCATCAGCATCATTGGCTTTTGACATGCCCCAGGCAAATAACCGTTTATGCCAGGTTTGCAGGAATGGGCGGTTCATTAGATTGTTCACATCAGGCGAGGGACTTTCCCTAATTTATTCAACTTGTAATACTTTTCCCATGCTAGTTTTGCCCAATGGGCCCAGGCACCTCTAGGGGCAACTTCTCGCTGCTCATCCCGGTAGACGAATACCCCTTCATTGCCAGTATCCATGATGCATAGCAGATTAAGTTCTTCGCGGAAGGTTGCCGTAGGCAGTTCTCCCCGTTCCTGTCGAGCAATATTTTCCGCAGCGGTTCTTGCCATCACTTCGGCTAAATGCCCTTGTCGTGCCCGCCATGCCGGTCCTTCAAAGTAAGAACTGTCGCCGATCGCATAACACGTCTCACAGTCTTCCACCTGAGCCGTATCACCCACTGTTACAAAGCCTGCTGCGGTTAATGGTAGATCTGACTGCTTTAAGATTGGACTGCCAGTCATTCCTGGTGTAAAAACAGTTAAGTCAGCATCAATCCGGGAATCGTCTTCAAACACCACACCACCGTCCATAAACTCCTTGATCTTCTTCCCAGTAACGGTGGTGATGTTCCGTTCTTCAAAGAGCCGTTGCACTTGCGCTAATCCGGCTTCCCCCAAGCGTTGTCCGGGAGTAGCAGCGGGACTAAAGAAGGTGAGTTCAAAGCGATCGCGCAGTCCCTTTTCCCGTAAATACGTATCGAAATTAAACAGGACTTCAAACACAGGTCCACCTCGTACAGCGGTCGCATCCTGGGGATTGCCGCTAAACCCACAGGCGATTTTGCCTTCACCCTGCTCAACCAACCCCAGGAATCGCTCCTGAATCTGCATTCCATCCGTTGGTGAGCCACAAATGGAAAGGGTGTTTTCAACTCCTTTGGGCTTCAGTTTGGAACCCCCCAAAGCAATGACGAGATAGTCGTAGGAATGCTCCTGCACTGTCGTGAGAACCAACTGCTCTTTAGCTCTCACTTCCTTCACCTCTTCTTGCAGGAAATTAAAGCCATGAATGTCAGCCAGTTGCAGCAATGGAACTGAGAGGTCTTCCAGGGTGCGCTTGCCTACGGTAAGCCAGATAGACGCGGGATAGATGTACAGAAAATCACGGTTGGAGATCAGATCAATCTGATAATCTCCTTTGAGCTTTTGGGTCAGGGCGATCGCGGCTTCTACACCACCCATGCCACCGCCTAAAATCAGAATTCTTTTCATGGATTTAATCTCTCAAAGTGATGAAAAAACCGATTACCCGCTTTTTTTCGTAAGAAAACCGAATTAACCATCAAAACCCTGACTCAGCGAAGCTTCGTAGCATCATTGCAGGAATGGCGATCGCAAAAATAGCGCATTCCTCCTAAGCTCGTTGACAGAATCAGAATTTGCACAAGCCAGGGTGCCCAGGCAAAGCTCAGGAGCAGACTGATTGCCATGACAATCATGGAGAAGATTTTCACAATTTCTTCCTGGCTTTGATAGGCAATCCAGGCAGCAACCAGTGCGATCGCAAAAGGGATGAAAAAAGAGAGAAGCATTGCCCAAACCCCTCCTATGTGCATTAATCAATTATATAATGATTTAGCTATGAAAGAGAATCCTACCTTTGGTTCATTGACAGGTGGGCATGGCAAAGAATATGAAAGGAATATGAAAATTTTGAGTTGGAATTCATGGTGTCTGTTGAACAACCGAAAAGGCAGCCCAGTTTGCCTGAAGTCCATCGCAGTATCCCGGTTCCCATCGGGAGAAACGTTTGGCGCAAGTTACTTGCCTTTGCCGGATCGGGGTATCTGGTCTCTGTGGGTTATATAGCCCCTGGTAACTGAGCGACTGACATTGCAGGTGGTTCCCGGTTCGGTTATAGCCTGCTCAATGGAAAAAGTAGACATCCAGAACGGCTTCTCCTGCTTGTGCCCACGATGGGAAGACCGCGAAAGCAACAAGACTGGTGAGAACCAGAATGAAAATTTGTCTTTGCAGGTGCCGAAGGAGCATCTGCTCTAGATCGTGGTACCCCCTGTTGTTACTAATTCTGCCATCAATTCTGCAACAGGCATCATGCGCTTGGCACGTCCGGCATTGCTCCCAGAAAACACCAGTCCATTTTCAATATCGCCGCGTGCCGCTTTATCTAAAGCCTGAACAATGCAGAAGGATTGCTGTTCGTCGCGACATTTACAAGCATGAAGACAATTGAACAAACATCGTTTTTCCAAGTCGGGGGAACCTGCGATCGCCTTCTCCACAAACGCATTTCGCAATGCTCGTCCCGGCATGCCTACCGGGCTGGAGAGAATTACCACATCGTCGGGTTGAGCGTTGAGGTGAAACTCTTTGTAGCGAATATCAGCATCACATTCATCGGTGGTGATAAAACGAGTCCCAATCTGTACACCACTCGCTCCTAACGCCAACATTCGGTCAATATCTGAGCGATCCCACACCCCTCCTGCGGCAATCACTGGAATCGATTGACCCACTTCCTGGTGCAAATAAGCCACTAATTCTGGGATGACCTGTTCGGCATTGAGGGCGCGATCGCCTAACTCCTCTAATTTAGCTCCCAGATGTCCGCCTGCTGTATTGGGATTTTCCACGACAAACGCATCGGGTAGCCGCCCGTATTGACGTTCCCACTTCCGGCACATAACGCGAGCCGCACGAGTACTGGAGACGATCGGTACCAGTGCTACCTCTGGAAAGGCTGCGGTATAGGACGGCAATTGCAGCGGTAAT
>JBBSCL010000451.1:0-3737 GCA_038250345.1 Leptolyngbyales cyanobacterium | reverse complement strand
CTATGTGCTGAAACTGGGCATTGGCGAAAAGCAGCAGCGTGCCTATGACCAACCCTACGTACTTGCCGAAAGCCTGGAAGCAGTGATCGGCGGCATCTACTTTGATGGTGGCTTCAGTGCAGCTAGAGAAACCATTCGACGATTGTTTAAGGATGTGTTTCCGATCGAGTAGCGCTCAGCCAGCACTAGACATCCGAAGTCTTGGAGACCTCCGAGGTCTGCAACGCTCATTCAGCAGGAGCTGTTAACATTCTGGCTTCGATCGCCTCCCACTTTTCCCGCGACACCCTCACTGCTGCTTCCTTACATCTCAACATTAGTTCATTAACATACAGATAGTTTCTCAACCCTATTGCTTCCTCCTCAGATAAATTAACAAGTTCGTATCTCACTTGAAGAGAATTGAACCAAATTAAACGAATTTCTCTGGTAAAACTTTTGCGGACTTCAAGTGGTTGATCAGTATTTGGAGCATTCACCTGACGCGCTTGCAGCCTATCGATTAACCCTTTAAAATTTACAACTTTTAATATTTTAACTGTTTCAAGATCATAGGTGAAACTATTAGACATGTTTTGGTCACGGTCACGGTCACGGTCACGGTCAGAAGCACGAGTAAAAGCTAAATTAAGAGCACGATTGCAATCGCGTGCGAGATCGGAATTCAAGCTACGCATCAAATCGTAGGCATGATCGCTTGCAAGTTTGCGTGAACCGGAAAGCGTCGCTGTAAGGTGAAAAGTGCCCGCAAGAAGAAAATGGAGCGTAGCTGCACGTCTGGTAACAGGTTCAATACTTCCGTCTATTTCAGCGGTTGCCCAGTTTAACCAAGATAAAAGAGTTTGCAATTTAGGATTTTTGATGAATTTTTGAGATGCTGTTTCCATTAATTCTAGAAGTGCATCCGCATTTCGCATTAAACCTGCAACCAATAAAAACACCTCCCGCCAGCGCTCTTCTATGAGATGTTCTGTCACTAGCTCTCTAATTTTGTATTCATCAAAAATATATTGAGCAGTCAAATATTCTTGAAGCGTTAAGTGAGAGAATGAAAAAACTCCCTCTACTCGCTCCACCAAAATTCCCTGTTGTATGGCGATTTCATCCAGTATAGGTTTGCCCTCTAGATCCTTTGGTTTATCGACCGTATCTACTAAAAACCCTTTGATCTCATCAATCAGCTCTTGTTCCTCAAAAAATAGCTGGTTTCTGACAAACCCTTGGTAAGCTATCTCTGCCAGTAAAACCTTTTCCAGTTCAGTATTAATCCCTTGGTAGATTTCACCTGGCATAATACGTTTTTCTGCAGCCCATTCTTCTAGCAAAATATCTAATGCTTTACGATACAGGGCGCTTCTTTTAGTAGGAAAATTTTGTGTATGGTTGTAAACCAGGCAGAGAAAAGTTAGTAGTAGAGGGCTTTGTGCGAGTTCCTTTGCGGCTTTGTTGCTCCGATCAGTTAAATCTCTCCAACACCTTTCGCTTGTTTCTGACTGCTTGTCTAATTCAGACTGAAACCAATTATCAATAAAATTTTGAATCTGTTCATTATCAAAGTCTGCCAGTTCAATGTCTCTAAAGTTAACAAAGCTAATAAAACTACTCCGATATCGTGCAACACGACAAGAAGCAACGAAACGATTCTTATCGTAACGGCTAGTGAATTTCTCAATTGCATCAATCACCTTAGTTAAGCGCTTTTGAGGAACTTCATCTAGCCCATCGAGTAGAATTAGGAACTTTCCTTGCTCCAAAGCCTTATTGACAAGCTCCTCTGACTGGGGGAAATTAAAGTTCTGGAATTCCTCTATGATCGCTTTTTTGATATCAATTGAGAATTGTAAAAATCGTTTAAGTTCTAAAAAAACGGGAATACAACTATGCTTAAATCGACCTTCCTTTCCCTTGAGCGCCTCTAATCCCAGCCTTCTCAGAAAAGTAGATTTTCCTGCGCCTGGACCTCCTAGTACCATTAAACGGGGCTCATCATTAGCAACATCAATTCCGTCCTGATTCCCAGCTTGCCGCATTTGAAATTGGCGTTTATTCCTTTTCCTGTAGGCTTCTTCCATTGCCTCTTGAGATTCAAACTGCCGAATACTTAAACCATCCAAAAATCTTACAGCCGTGTAGACAGATTCCAATGGAACTGCTTGTGGCATACCGAGTAGTTTTAGAGACCCATACCGATCGCGGTATTTCTGAATATATTGTTGTAGAGCCTTCTCAAGATCTGGTTTTATCAGGTCAATGTCTGCTTTTTTTAGCAGTTTGCCGCCCTTCTCTTTCACAAGGTCAGTGACCAAACCTGTTAAACCAGCAATAACAGCAGCAGTAAGAGGATCAGTCATAGTAGTAGAGCACATGAGTAAGGTATATTAACAGACTAACTGCTTTTTTCTCTGCGTGAAAAGATGATGCGGTTTATTTAGAGGAAAAAATTTCCATTGAAAATCCAGGTTGACTTGCCGACACCGGGAATACCCAGCGCCATCAGATACTGATGCTGATTGGCAACCGCAATCCCATCCTGACGCACCGCACTTTTGAGCTTGAACCCGCGTCCACTCTGACGAAACAGATCCTGAAGCGTTTCCACCGACTCAAAGTAGCGAACATCGGCGCGTTCCAAAAGCTGAGCTGCTGTGTAAACCTCATCCAGCCTGACGGGAGCATCCGTGCAGACAATCTTCAGATTGCCGTGCCGCTTCTCATAGTTTTCAATGTATCGATGCGAGGCATTAAAAATTAGCTGCTTGATCGGCTCATCAATGGGTGTGTTGCCCATCTCCCAGGCGGTTTTCAGCACCAGCCCTGCCAAACCTTTGGCGGTTTCCGGAAAGAGCGGCTCCAGTCCAGTCGTAAGCAGCTAACAGCAACAGTATGACACCAGCCTAACTGTTATTTTTTGGTGATGAGAGACGATTTTAGCGACAGTTCCCTTTTCAAGTCGGATTGCTCCTGTTTCAAGTGAGACCGTTCTTGCTTTAAACAAGAACCGTTCTGTGGCAAGTGAGAGTATTCCTGTTTCAAACGAGAACGATGCGGTTTTAAGCGAGAACAGTCCTATTTCAAATGAGAACGATCGCGCTTTAAACAACAATTTTCTTGCTTTAGTCTAAACGCGCCGAGTTCTGAACTGCAATTGCCGCGTTCAAGGTGTGATTGTCATCGGTTACTCACTGTCGCCTGCTTGTAGCACCTGTGCTGGAGTCAGGTCTAAGTTTGGCAATGTGGCAGAAAGGAGGCGATCGTTTCCTTTGAAAACGGCTTCCTCATACAATCCTGTAACCAGCGTCAAAACCGTCATCTGTGCCTGCTGTGGATCGGCAATCCAATAGTCGGCAATGCTGCGTGCTGCATATTCGGAACGCTTGTAACGGTAGTCTCGTGCTTCGTTAGTGGTGCCCGGAGAAACGATTTCGACCACGAGAGCAGGCGGTGGCATATCGGGCATGACCACGCTCCGCTTTGAGCCACAGAGGGCAGCCGCAAGGTCTTCGGTGAGCACCATCAGGTCAGGAATCCGCGTCGTGGTGCGATAGCCATTGACCACCACTTCAGTGCCACGTCGCAGGAGTTTGGGATGGACAAACTGACCGATCGCAAAGAGTAGGATAATCGCAATCTCGTTGTTCAAGTCGCTCTCAGAAGGCACTTCAGCTAACTCCCCGTTCACTAATTCATAGCGAGTATCTGTCCCATCGTCATAGTCCAGATATTCTTCCAGGGTCATG
>JBBSCL010000450.1:0-3759 GCA_038250345.1 Leptolyngbyales cyanobacterium | reverse complement strand
CGACTCGATGAATCGAGATGCTTTTCTGCTAATGTAGCTCAGGCGACGTGATTCTTCATCACTCTAGCCATAGATTTTTACGACCATTGCAGCCCACATAGTTCCAAAATTTTGCCGGGACGGTCTGCAAATGCCGTGCATTTCACAACTAGCATCGTTAGGATCAGACTATTGTTGGATTTAGAACCTTTAACGTTGAGTCAGGGATTGGATCTTCAAGCAACTGCCTCGATTAATTTTTTAGCACTTTCTCCCCAAAACTGGCCCTTTGGATTGGAGTGGTTGCCTGCGTCTGCTTGCCTGGTTGGGGGAAGTGTGCGGGATGCACTGCTGGGTAGACATAGCGATTATTTAGACCTAGATTTTGTGCTGACCGATCGCGTTGTTGAAACGGCTCAGGCGATCGCCCGTCACTATAAAGCAGGATTTGTGCTGTTAGACGCAGAACGGCAGATTGCGCGAGTCGTGTTTCCCCAAGGCACCGCAGATTTTGCTCAGCAGGTGGGCGCAACCCTAGAAGCGGATCTGAGGCGGCGAGATTTTACGGTAAACGCGATCGCCTACAATCCCCGGCTTGATCAGTTTGTTGATCCTTTGCAAGGCTACGGCGACTTGCAACAGCGATCGCTGCGAATGGTGTCGGCAGAAAACCTAGAAGAAGATCCCCTCAGGCTATTGCGGGCTTATCGCCAAGCTGCCCAGTTAGGGTTTAGCCTAGAAGCCGAAACGCGCGCCGCTGTAAAGCAGTTTGCCCCTTTACTCCGGCGAATTGCAGCGGAACGGGTGCAGTCGGAATTGAATTATCTGCTCAGCACTACGAAAGGAACACCTTGGCTGACTCAAGCATGGCAAGACGGTTTACTCCAAGATTGGTTGCCTAGTGCGACGGCTCAAAGTCTAAAGTTTGTCGCTGAAATCGATCGCGTTACGGTTTTGCTGCAAGAAACAATGCCAGAGTTTGCCGGGAAGCTCTATGGTCAAGTTCGGCTTGTATCCAGCGGACAAGTACCAACAGAGGCTTCTGCGATCAAAGCATCCGGTTCGGCACGCAACTGGTTAATTACCGCCAAGTTAGCCTGTTTGCTATCTGCTAAAACAGCAGAAGCCGAAACTCAGTTGCGTCGATTGAAATATAGCCGCACTGAGGTTCAGGCAGTTAGCACCGTACTCAAATTTTTGCCGCAGCTTTTTCCGGCAAACTCAACTCCTGAGACAAAACAAGCTTTGGCTGCACCGACTTTGCGACTCAATGTGTCGCGACGAGAACAATACTTCTTTTTTCAAGGAGTCGGCACCACGTTTCCGGCGATCGCAGTGTTGGCGATCGCTCAAGGGTTGGCAATAGAAGCGATCGCACCATTAATCGAACGATTTCTCAACCCAGATGATCCCGTCGCTCACAGCATCCCCCTTTTGACCGGACAAGACCTAATGACCGCACTTAACTTACCCCCCGGTCCAGTGATTGGTCAGTTACTCGCAGCGATTCAGTTGGCAAAAGCCGAAGGATCACTTTCTACCGCAGCCGATGCCCTAAGTTTGGCGGCAGATCTGATAGCCGCACACAAACCAAAAGCATAATAATCTATAAAAAATCATCTCTACTGTGCAGTAACCGCTTCGGGCATTTTTCATCAGTCAGAATCATGGAGCATCCAACAGATATGTTAAAGTAATCGTCTGACTATTTTTTCAAAAGCTGTTTGATTAGCCTTGGTTTAAGCTGAACCAAAGGTGTTTTGTCTGCGGCAGTTTATGGCTATTTTATAAGGGGTAAACATGGCTAAACGCCGAAACCAAAAGAAAGAAAAAGCTCTCAGAAATCAAGCCTATGCTCGTAAGTTTCGCAAGAGAACGAACACAGGTCGAATGAACCGTGGAAGACGAAGCTTTGGCGGTCGTCCTGATGATGAGCAAGATTCTGACACGATGGAGCAAAATGAATCTGGGGCTGGAACAGGAGCCGTTGACTTGTAAGTAGCGCTAATCTTGAGCAAGAAAGCTGTAAAGGTTTGTGCATAAACCCTCTAAGTGCAAATACTTAGGGGGTTTAATTTACTCTAGATCTGTCAAATCTGTTTGGTTAGCAATGCTAAGAAAAATTGGGCTTTCTAATTGCTAGAAAGTGATGAACATTTGCCAATTACCATCTCCTTTAAAACCAAATGATTTGCTGCGGGTGATTGCTCCTAGTGGTGCGTTGCGCGAATTGGATGCATTTCACAAAGGGGTGAATCTATGGCGATCGCGGGGCTATCGAGTTGAGCTAAGTCTCGGCTTTGATCAGCAGTGGGGCTATTTGGCAGGCACCGATGATACTCGCCGACAGCAGTTGCGGGATACGCTGAATGATTCAGATTGTCGTGGCATTCTCTGTGCTAGGGGCGGCTATGGGGGAGCGCGGCTGCTAGAGGACTGGTCGTGGCAAGGGAGCGATCCTAAATGGCTGATTGGCTTTTCGGATATCACCGCTTTGCTAATGAGTTTGGGCAAACACGGAATTTCTGGCTTACACGGTGCTTTACTGACTACGATCGCTGCTGAACCCGATTGGTCACTTCAGCGATTATTTGATTGGGTAGAAGGTCGCTCCATTCAGCCCTTAAATGGCACAGGATGGGGGAACGGCAAGGCAACCGGAGTGCTTTTACCCGTGAACCTGACTGTTGCCACCCATTTATTGGGAACCCCCTTTCAACCCGATTTGTCGAATGTGATTTTGGCGATCGAAGATGTCGGTGAAGCACCTTACAGAATTGATCGAATGCTGACTCAATGGCGGCTTTGTGGAGCATTTAAGCAACTCAAAGGAATTGCAATTGGTCGCTTTAGCCAGTGCGATCCTCCTGCCCATATTCCTAGCTTTACAGTGGCGGAAGTGTTACGCGATCGCCTAGGCGATTTAAATCTGCCGATTGTGTCTGACCTGCCCTTTGGTCACGATGGCGTAAATGCGGCTCTCCCGCTGGGGATTGCCGCAGAACTTGACAGCGATCGCGGCTCGTTAACCATCTGCGATCGCTGACGATTCTCTTTAAATCAGTTTCTAACGACGAACTTTTTTAGTCTTGAAATAGGTTTTATAGATTTCATGGGCAATGGGAACGGCTGATTCAGCCCCAAATCCACCGTTTTCCACGACTACCGCCACCGCAATTTTGGGATTATTAAAAGGAGCGAAGCCAGCAAATAGCGCATTATCTTTCTGCCCCACCACTTCCGCCGTTCCAGTTTTGCCAGCAGTTAAAGGAATTGATCCATCGTTGAGTTGGCGAGCCGTGCCCTCGGCAACCACTGACTTTAAACCCTCTCGAATCACTGCCAACGTATCCGGATTGATCCCCATTTTTTGAGGGCGCATTGAGGCGGTTTTGCTGTCGTCTGCCAGCAAATAAGGTTTAACGCGCCACCCGCCATTGGCGATCGCTGCATAGACTGCTGCTAACTCTAATGGCGTGGTTTGAACTAACCCCTGCCCAATCGACATACTAACGGTATCTCCACCATACCAAGGCTCTTTAAACAGCTTTTCTTTCTGCGTCGGCGTGGGAATCATGCCATAACCTCCTCCGCTAAGCCCCAGATTTGTTACATTACCGATGCCAAATTTTTGCCCCCATTTGGCGATCGCTTCTGGACCGGCGGCTAATCCCACCTGATAGAAAAAAGTATTGCTACTAAATGCCAACGCATCCCGAAAGCCAATTACTCCTGGGCTTTGCCCATGCTCATGAAACAAATGTCCACCTAAATTAATTG
>JBBSCL010000449.1:0-3768 GCA_038250345.1 Leptolyngbyales cyanobacterium | reverse complement strand
GCGGGGCAGGAATCGCTTCTTCTGGGGTGTTTCCTAAAGATTGAATGGCAATCACATTAGAACGCCGCAGTTCCTTCATTAGGGCATCATGTCCTGGCTCAGCGGGAATATCGCGTAAAATATCCAACCCAATTACTCGTGGTTGATGCTGTTGAAGTTGGCTAAGCGCCGCCGCATAAACGCTATCAGGAAATGGCCAACGCTTCTGAGTCCGAATATCGGCTTCTGTAATGGCAACAATCAGCAGCCTAGAATCGACATCAGTCTCTGATCGCACCCGCACCATTGCGTCATAAACTGCTAACTCTAAGGATTCTAATTGACCTAACTGCCGAGTTCCTAGCACTAAGCCGGTGACGCTCATTCCAGTCAGTATTAGCACTCCTAATTCTGTAGAAGTGCTTAGCGGCAAAAATTTGCACCACCGTGAAAAAACTTGGCGAAACCAGACGATCAACTAAATCCTCTTTGGACTGACTCAGCCCGATTGAGCGACACAACAGTCAACTCAACAATATTGCAATATGTTCAGCAGAATTTGACACAAAGCGAACTCTACAGTCCTAACTCTATTTATTTAGGAAAAAATTTAGGGTTATTCAGCCAGCGATCGCCCAAAAAATCTAGAGCATTTCATGCTGTTCATAGGCTGCCACAATCCGCTGCACTATTGGATGGCGCACCACATCTGCTTTGGTGAGGTTGCAAAAGGCGATTCCTTCGACGGAGTGTAGCACTTTTTGGGCGATTGCCAGACCCGATGCTTGATTCTGCGGCAAATCGGTTTGGGTCACGTCACCCGTCACCACCATCCGAGAGCGAAACCCTAGCCGAGTCACAATCATCTTCATTTGGGCGGGCGTGGTGTTTTGGGCTTCATCCAAAATCACAAAGGCATTATTCAGAGTTCGTCCCCGCATGTAGGCGATCGGAGCCACTTCAATCACCCCACGTTCCATTAAGCCAGGAATTTTTTCAGGATCGATGAATTCATACAGCGCGTCGTAAAGAGGGCGCAGATACGGATCGATTTTTTGCTGCAAGTCTCCGGGAAGGAACCCCAGCTTTTCCCCAGCTTCCACAGCGGGACGGGTCAAAATTAAGCGTTCAAATTCATTGTTTAGCAAGGCTTGAACGCCCAGAACAGCCGCCAGAAATGTTTTTCCTGTGCCCGCAGGACCGATGCAAAAAGTCAGGTCATGACTGCGAACAGCTTGGATATATTGCCGCTGGCGGAAGGTTTTGGCACGAATGTCATAGCCACGACGAGTGCGTGCAAGCACGTCTTTTTGCAGATCTTGCAGTTCATCTTGCTGCTGAGTTTCGATCGCCTGTTGCGCGGTTAAAATATCGGCACTAGAAATAGGTTTTTCCTGTCCCCAATACCGCTCTAATAACTGAATCAAGCGCTGGCTTAGTAAAACTTGCTCATCTGTACCAGAGATTAGAAGCTCTTGCCCTCGTAGAACTAGCTTTGCCCCCGTTTGACGAGCAATCAGCTTTAAGTTTTCCTCTCGATTGCCTGCTAAGGCGATCGCGCTTACAGCGGTGGGCAACTCAATCTTTAATGCCTCTACCATGCAGTCTGGTTAGCTACTCTAAAGGATAATGGCGCATCTTAACACGTTCATTCATCAACCTGCACATCTTCGTTGCGGGTTAAAATCCGTTTGGGGCTGGGCACAATCCGACGAGGGGCACTAGGTCCTGCTTCTCGCTCAGGCTCATCAACCGCCTCAGAAGATGGACTGCCGTAAACATCCAAGTGAATAGACTGACCCGCTAAATCAGCGATCGCAGAGAGTACGGTACGAACTGCCTGAATATTCCGCCCACCCCGACCAAACACACGCCCTTTATCAACCCCTTCAAACGCCAACCGAATCCAAACTTTTGTTTTGTTTGGAGATGTTTCACAATCCAACCGCAAAGCATCAGGCGATTCCAAAAAAGGCTGAACTAAAAATCGAACCAGCCCCTCATAATCTGGAGGCAGTGTCTCGGAAGAATTAACTGCAACGGGTTCAGGCATGAGGTTTAAGCTTTAGATTTCAGGTTTGAGTTGATCAAACACGTTAGCTCTTCGCAAAATATCACGCACTGTGTCTGTTGGCTGTGCGCCTTGTTGCAATCGCTTGACAATACCAGGTACATCCAACCTGACTTCATCCGTTCTAGGATTATAGAAGCCTAGTTCTTCTAAAGGTCTGCCATCGCGGCGATCGGCGCTATTCATCGCCACGATCCGAAAGCTAGCCTCCCTCTTTTTTCCGAACCGCTTTAAGCGCAATTTGATCATGCTGGTTTTAGGTTTCTAGGTAAATAGTCTGGTCAATTCCCGGCGGTGCGTGTAAGCGCCGCACACAATCACAGATTATCGATCATATCATAGCTAGAGATTGTAATAGCGTTTAGGTTAAGGGAAAATAGGGCGATCGCTTTACTACTCAACAATCAAGCGATCGCCTCAAACTGTGAAGCCGAAAAGCGATCGCTCAAACTTGGGAGTTGCTGCTTAATTATGTGCAGCAGGCTACGTTTTTCGATGTGGCAGCAGCGCAAAGATGATCTACATTCAAGATGGGGTGAACGAGGATATCTCAATGGTATCCGACATGAATTTTCTAGGTAATCAGCTTATTCTGTCGCTAGACAAACCAATTAAAGGCGAACAAGACTCAGAAAAACTACTCAGTTAAGTAAGTGGGTTTTGATGGCTGAATCCGCCGCTGTTGTAGACATAGCCCCAGCAGCAAACCAATGCCGACGATTCCCGTCATGTAAGCTAGCGAAATTAACCGCACAAACAGCGGTGGAGCAATGCCCTCTACAGGAATATTCTGTGCGACTTGAAATGGCTGGAACTGTCGTGTAGAGACTGATTGAGGAATAACTTCGACCTCAACATGATGAGGCGCACCATCAAAAAACTGCTGCTGCCATGCGATTTTTCCGGCGCTATCTGGCAAGCCTTGGTAGGCAAATAGAACCCAACCACCTTCTAAATCTGCGGTTTTTATCCGTAAAGCCACATCCGTTACAGGTTGCTTCGTTTTGGTGTCGATCACATTGACTTGCAGTTTGGCAAGCTGACCTACAGTGGCACTTGAATCACCCGAAAGTTGTAACTCTAACCCTTGAGATTGCAGCTTGGATGGCTTGTCAGATTTCGGCGCGTCTTCTGTCATATGGGACATTGCCATCGACATGTGAGCTTGCCCAAGCTCAGCACTGACATTGATATACAGGAGTGCCGCGATCGCCACCACAGTAACGCCACTCAGCAGTAATCGCACCCGTTGCGGTGCAATTTCCCCTGGCTGAACCGACTGCCCACTGCCAATGACCCAACCACCGCCCAGACCTGCTGCCAGCAGAATTGTTGCCAGAATACCAAAGTTACGGTATTTAACCCAATCCTCTGGAACCGATAGAGTTAGGGTTTGCTGAATGGGTGCAAAGGCATTGGGGGCGATCGGTGCCGCATCTACCAACAATTGGTAATTTCCCCGAATGGGCAGCATTTGTTGGATTTGCAACTCACCCTTGGGCGCTAGAGTCTCTAGATCCAACAACGTTGTGCCTTCGGAGATTGGAAAATCCGTCATAAACCAAGGGTTTTTGGGGGGAGTCAGAATTTGCAGGTGCATCTTGGCGTTCTCTAGAGGCTGCCCTGACTCGCCTATTGCTTGCAGCGTCAACTGCACGGGAATCTGTGGGCTAGTTGCCTCAGCTTCAAAGGGTCTAATCTCGTTCTGAACGGGGCTG
>JBBSCL010000448.1:0-3770 GCA_038250345.1 Leptolyngbyales cyanobacterium | reverse complement strand
CCCCTAGCAATGCCTCGATCGCAAACGCGGGCACGGGCAGCCAGGATGGGCGATTCATCACCTGCCCTAGAGTGTTACAAAATTCCGCCATCCGAACGGGGTTAGGAGCCGTGGCATTGAAGACACCCTCCATGCTGGGTTGGGTTAATGCCTGCATGATCAAATTGACTAAATCCTCGCGATGAATCCAGGAAAACCATTGTCTGCCTGTGCCAATCGGACCACCTGCAAATAGTTTGAATGGGGTCAACATTTTAGCGATCGCGCCGCCCATCGCCAACACAACACCAATTCGCAAAATCACCAGCCGCACTCCTGCTTCCGTCACCTTTTGCGCCTCTGCTTCCCACACCTTGCAGACTTCCGCTAAAAAGTCGTCGCCTGCTGCACTGGTTTCATCAAAAGCTGCCGTTTCGCTAGTGCCATAAAACCCGATCGCCGAGGCACTGACCAATACTGAAGGTTTGGGATTAGAGTGGGCGATCGCCTCCACCAGTTTTTGCGTTCCCACTTGCCGACTTTCCACAATGCCTTGCTTATGGGTCGCCGTCCACCGCTCCGAGATGGGTTCTCCCGCCAGATTCACCACACCATCGCAGCCCGAAATCCGCTGCTGCCATTCGCCCGACTCCAGTGGAGTATATGCCACAACCTCCACCGCCGGAAATATTGCTGTAGGAAATATCTGTGCTGCCCGCTCTGGGTTTCTTGCCAGCACCAACACTTGATGCCCATCTGCTTGCAGTCGCTCCACCAGACGGCTCCCCACAAACCCCGTTGCCCCTGTCACTGCCACTCTCATGAGAACCTCTAAATCAATGGTTTAGTTTTTTTGTTGTTAGCTTCTGCCCGATGCCTTCAACTCTCCCTAGGCTTTGTCTCGTCCCTCAGTATAAGCCTTTGAGGTTTTTTACTTAATTTCCAAAAAGATTCACCTGCAAGGCGATTCCCTAGAGAGGCTACGCCACGCATCAAATGGATAGACTTGCCAAAGCAACCCAGTTTGAAGGCTACGGAGTGGGTATGACACTTTTAATCGTTGGACTTAAAAAGAAAGTTTTTTCACTGCAAGTGGCAGACTGAAGGGTAAGTAAACCTGCCGCAATGGGGATGGCAAGAATGATGCAGTCACTAGAAGATTTGAAGAACGTTTCAATAGTGTCGCTGACGCTGCAACAAGGTCTGGAGCGCTACTATCAGGCAAATCCAACGTTTGTGCGCGATCGCGATCTGCAAGTCGGCATTCTCCGCATTCCCTGGTGCGATTTGCAGCGACACGACATCATGCATGTGGTCACAGGTTACGGCACCGATTTGGATCAGGAACTGCGGCTGATTGGCTTTTTGCTGACGGCGCTAACTTGGCGGCGACCCTGGTATTACTATCTGCAAAGCGTTGGCGTGTTTTTGGAGCTACTGATGCAATCCTTTCGGGGGGAAGCGTGGGGTGGAAACTATTTGAACCCGATGCAAGTCTGCCAACTGTATGTGCAAGGTATTCGGCAAGGCTTACAGGTTCGCAAAAAGATTGATGCGTCTATTCAACCCGATCGCGTGATGGGGCGATCGCTGGATTCGCTGCGTAAAGAATACGGCATCGTTAATAGGGGCGCTTGGGATCAGGCAAAGTGAAGCGTCAATTATCGGCGTTTCCACCAGACCGCGATCGCGGTTCCAAATGCTGCCAGTGGCAAAATTCCCAGCGCTAGCCAGCTTGCCAAACTTGCCTGCGTCGTCGTTAGGTTAATCCGGCGATTTTTGGCATCCTTGGGACGAACTGCCATAATGGGCTGCTCTTGTTGACTCAGCCATCGCACCGAGTTGAAAAACACATCGCCGTTTGCCACTTGCTCTAGCAAACCGTTGGCGACAAAACTAGAATTACCAATCACGACCAGTCGAGACTCCCCTTCGCCCTGCCTTACAGGACGAGTTAAGGCAAACCCCAACACTAAAGGTCCTTGCTGGTCAGCAGGAGGATTGTACTGAAGCGGCTGCGACTTTAAATCACTTTCTGCCCAGCTTTTGGCATTGGTGAATAACAACGGCGTAGCTTTTACCCCAGTCACTTCTTTGATGCCCAAGGGACGCGCCAGGGAGAAAAACGCCAAGTTTCCCTGTAAATCTTTGGTAATGGGATGATCCCCAAACTGGCTGACCAAAGCATCAGCAGGTCCCAGATTGACCAGCTTGCCGCCGCCCGATGTATCGATCGCCACGCGCTGATCCAACGACACTCCCCATTCATTCAGCAACGGTTCAAGTTTGGGGTCAGGATTGGTCGGGTCAATCAGCAGTAATAGATTGCCGCCTTTGTCTAAATAGGTTTTGAGAGTAGTGACTTCAGCGGCTAACAGCGGCTTTCGCGGTCCAGCCACGACAATAACATCGGCATCATCAGGCAATTTGCGGCTTTCCGCCAGATTGAGTGGTTTTCCAACAAAGTTTTTATCGCCTAACAGCTTCACGGCTTGATCCATTGCGCCCTGCCCACCGTCGATCGCCCGTTCTCCATGCCCTTGCAGAAAATAAACTGTGGATTTGCGATCGCTATTAATCTGCTCAATCGCATTCGTCAGCTTTACCTCTGACAAGCGATCTTGAGTATTTACCGATTGGACAAACTGCTTGCGTTGGTTCGGCGATCGCTCCAAAATCACCTCGCCAATATTTTTCACCTCAAGCTGTTTTGCCAAAGATGGCGCTGCTTGCGGATCGACAAACTCAAAGCTAAATTGCTTGCCCAAACGACGGTAGCTTTCTAGCAGTTCTCGATCTTGCGGATTTTGCTGCTGATCAAACACCCACACCTTCACGGGCTGCGGCAAACTGCGGACTAACTCCTGAGTTTGGGGTGCCAGGGTGAACTGCTGATTTTCCGTCAAATCGACTCGCCAAGCATTCTTTGCGCCCAGAAAATTGATCAACCCCAAAATTGCCAGCACCGCCAGCGTTGACACAAAAGCATTTGCCCCCGCCTCCGTCGATCGCCGCCGCCAAAATCCCGGCTGATCGGATGATGTGCTTCCCAACGTCAGCAATCCTATTCCCGCGATCGCCACTCCCACCACCATCACTCCTACCGAAAGCGCCCCCCAAGTTCCCGATACCACTCCAGCCGTCAGCCCCGCCACAACTAGCATGGGCGCAAACCAGAACAAATATTTGAGCAAAGGACGGAGAGATTTCATAAAAAAAAGGTGAGGGACGAGGAGTAAATGACGAATGACGATTTGCGAATGGCGAGGGGTGAATGACGAATGGTGTAACAAAGCCAGTCCGCAGGACTTACAAAATTTAGAACTTTTTCATCTTCCCAACTCAAAATTAAAAACTCAAAACTCAAAACTTTCTTCTCCTTCGCCTTACGATCGCTGGAATCGGAGAGCATCAATCGATTGAGCAGTGAGGAAAATACCGAGAAAAATGTAGCTGGCAAAGACAATTAGGCTGCTGCTATCGACAATGCCCTGAACCAGGTTGGTGTAGTGCTTAAGCAAGGAGAAATAGGCGATCGCGTCACCCACCGAACCACCCACGCTTTTGCCCAGTAGGTCAATTACCCAGAGGAATAGCGCCAGCGCAAAAGTAAACACCGCCGCCAGAATCGTGCTTTCAGTCAGGGAAGAAATGAACATCCCCAGGGACAAAATGGCAGCAGCCAGCAGAATCAGCCCCAAATGACCAGAAAGCATGATGGCAATGCCGAACGGTGGATTACTGGCATTCAGGGCGATCGCTTGATACACCATCAGCGGCAACACCAGCGT
>JBBSCL010000447.1:0-3775 GCA_038250345.1 Leptolyngbyales cyanobacterium | reverse complement strand
TTCAAGATCCCCTCTCGCTAGTTTTCTTTGGTGGTGCCTCCTATCATCTTTACTTTCTACCGCTATTGCTAACCGGAACTTTGCTGGTCAAACTGACGGAATTCTTGATTGCACGACAAGTTTCCTGGCAGGGAATTGGGCTAGTAACACTCGTGAGTGTGCTGATTTATGAAGTCGTGCTAATTTCTGGAAATGGGTTGAAAACTCCTGGTGATGTTGCATTTGAACCACTACTGGCAGCGATGTTACCGGGGGGGAATTCTAACCCGCAATTGCGGTTGTTCCTGGTTGCGCTTGTTTGGGCTTTGCGGTGCCTACCCTATATTCTGGTTGCCATGCTTTTAGCGCACCCATCCCTTCATGAACGCTGGCTTGCTTTTATCAACAAACAACCCGTATTGTGGCTGGTGATATTTATTGTTTTCAACCTTTTTGGTGGTCTGGTGCTGCCTCAGGCGGTAAACGAGGTTGCTAGAGGTTATGTTGCGCTGATTGCAGCGATCGCTATCTCAGGGAGATTAACGGAAAATGCCTTAGTTAGAAACATCGGGCTTTGTTCCTTTGGTATTTACTTGATACATATATTCTTCGTTGAAGTTTTCCAATCAGTAGCTATTCGCATTATCCCTAGCTATAACAGTAATGCCAGTACTACTATGCTGCTTATTGCCTCAATGCTCATCTTTTGTATCAGTTGGGGCACTACAAGCTTGCTGTTAACAAATAAGAGATTCGCTCAGATTTTGTAAGATTTAGCATCGGCGTATTCCGTAAAGCGGGACACCAGGAAGGTTCAGAGCAAGCTCAGAGCACCAAAAAGAAAAGCCCTACGCTAGCAGCCTGTCGGGGAATTCAACTTCAGGCTTGTTTTCCGCCAGGAAATCAATTTCCTGGCTCAGAGCGAAAGTCCATTAAAATGGACTGTCAGCCTTTCAGAGAAACCTTTTCATTCCGTTTCAACGGACTTTTGCTGTTAGAGTGATGTGTTGGCGCAAATGTTTTGTCGCATCCGGGGTTGCATCTCGACTCTGAGAAAACAAGGCAGTAATGTCTTGGATGCTCTCATCGCTCTATTCTCTGGTCATCCTCAATCTCTGCCACTTCATCAGCCTGAGCAGTAACGTGCTCTTTTTCTTGCGCTTACCCTCGACTTTATCTGAACTTTATAAGGCTTTGTGGAAGGAACATGAAAATTTGCAGCATTCTAGATAAAAATAGTGAGGAACAGATTAAGTCCACTAGATGAAGAATTGTTTCTGTCTCGGTCTATTCTGATTTGGTTTCAGGTTGCAAAGAACTACTTCCACCGCCTATGCATTGTTTTCCTGCAGGAGGAAATAGGGGGAGGTAAATTGTAGATGATTTCGCAGAATGTTCGATTCGTAAACCTCATCCCAGGCTAGGGAAGGACGTTATTCGGATTCCGCCAGCTTTTGCTTATACTCCGTACATTGGATGAATACTATCACCCTTGCTGTTGGAAGGATGCATCCTTTTCCCAGGTTCGTCAGCAAAACATTCAGCCCCGATCGCGCAAGTCACACATTTACAGTCATTTCAAGTTAGACGATTTTTTGACCGAAGTTCTAGCTGTTACGATGTTTTGCCTTAGCTCAATCGGTTAGCCTTTCAAACAATGCTTTGAGAGGGTCTGTTCACCTTCGACAATAAAGAATTTTCCATGAATATTTGTGAGCAATCAAATTTAGAGCCGTTTCTTGTGACTGATCATGCTGTCAGTTTTCAAGACAGCATTCCTGTCTGCCCCATTGTGAAGACTCGCGCTGTTGAAGCAAATAGCGTTTATTTCAGCCATCCAGTCTGGGCACAAACGTACTTTGAAGCTTGTCACCGC
The DNA here is from genome assembly GCA_038250345.1 of Leptolyngbyales cyanobacterium. Lineage (GTDB taxonomy): Bacteria > Cyanobacteriota > Cyanobacteriia > Leptolyngbyales > Leptolyngbyaceae > ULC077BIN1. The sequence goes on along the minus strand of JBBSCL010000447.1, from coordinate 1,920 downwards.
GATGCAGCCTTTAAAGAGCGTTGGCTGGCTGCGGCTGGGAGTTGGGATGACAAAATTGTGGTCGATATCGGGTGTGGGCCTGGAAACCTCTATGCCAATTTGGGCGGTAATCCAAAGATGTTGATTGGGGTGGATGTCGCGCGCGGGTCCCTGGAAATGGCGCAGCAAATCGGCTATACGCCTTTGTTGGCAAATGCCATGAACGTGCCGCTGCAGTCAGGTTTCGCCGATTTGGTGGCGATTAATGCCAGTCTGCATCACTGCGATGATATGTCCGCCGTGTTGGCAGAGGCGGCACGCTTGGTGCGTCCCGGTGGTTTGCTGGTCGCTGACCATGATCCACAGTTGAGCGCTTGGGATTACAAGGGCTTAGGGCTACTGCTTTATAAGATCCGTCTGAGCGTGATTTACCGCTTTTTCCTGCGAGATTTAGATGCTTCCGATGAGGACAGAGCCACGGCGCTCGCAACCGAAGTGCATCATCAACCCGGTCATGGTGTGACAGATGCGCTCTTTCGTGAAACGTTGGAGCCAATGGGTTTTACGGTCAATTTGTATCCCCATAACAATGCGATCGGGGCTGAGGCTCTGGTAGGCGATTTGGGCGAACCACCCCATTGGCGTTACCGCATTGGGCAACTGCTGTCTGGGATTAATCCTTATGGGGCAGAAGCAGCCTTATCCTTGATGTGTGTCGCCAAGCGGAACGATTGATCGTTTCAATTGCCGATTCAAACTTGAAGTGCATCAGGGTCTGATTTATTAGAATAGAATACTTCAAAAGGCGTCTGATACAGAAAGATTCCGTCTAACAACAAGTTAGGCGCGCGACTCGAAGTCGTTCGGGGGAGTTGGAAGGATTCCCAAAGAGTTCTTCCCTCCCAATGTTCAGGCAGATGTCCGCCTCGGAATGTTCACTTAGTAATAAGGGGGCAGTATCAGCAGACGAGGTTAAGTGTCGAAGCACCTTTGAAGCCAAATTGAGGGTGCAGGCTAGGGCAAGGGCATTCGACAAGCTCAGCCGAGCATTGCTAAGGATAATGCAAATGAATCCTTGATGAGGCTTCGTTAATTTAGGTGCTCGAAAGGGCTGATACGAGCATGTTGGGGCAAATGAGGGTCGGTAGCGTCTAAAGATCGACCGCGTTCGCGCAGCGTCTCCGAAGGAGAAACACCTCGCCCCCGGAGTAAAGAGGAGTCCCAAGGTAATCAGATCTCCACCCCGTGCGAAGGATGCTCCGATCGAGTCCTGGCAATGCCTTCATTCCCAGGTAAGCAAAGGGCAACCGGTGCAGACACCTCTAGCGGATACAGGATGTCCCAAGACGCGAATGCTGCCCGCCGAAAGGCAACCGGAAATCATAACGGGGCAAATAGGGCGAATGCTCAACCTAAAAGGGTGCAGACGTGGGACAGTCGATCGCGTTAATTGGCAAATCCGGTGCTGGAAAAACATCGCTTGTGGATGTCTTCCTGGGCTTACTGATTCCTCAGTCTGGTGATATTCAAGTTGACGGTCATTCAGTCTATCAGGATTTGACGGCATGGCAACGGTCAATCGGGTACATTCCCCAATCGATCTTTTTAATGGATGACACGATTCGGCGGAACATTGCCTTCGGGGTTACCGATCATTTGGTGGATGAGAAAAGATTAAGTTATGCCCTTGAGCTAGCGCAGTTGTCAGAGTTAGTCAAAGAATTGCCAGAAGGGTTGCAAACATCGGTTGGAGAGCGCGGGGTTCGTTTGTCGGGGGGGCAACGTCAACGAATTGGCATCGCCAGGGCACTTTATCATGAGCGTGAAATTCTAGTGCTGGATGAGGCGACTTCTGCCCTCGACAATGAAACTGAAGCAATGGTAAGTGAGGCAATCCGTGCCTTGAGCGGTACGAAAACAATGATCATTATTGCTCATCGG
>JBBSCL010000446.1:0-3781 GCA_038250345.1 Leptolyngbyales cyanobacterium | reverse complement strand
TGGTGAATTCTTCCAGATATCCACGCTCATCTACACTGAGGTCAACAATATATTTCTTAGTCATTTCACTCCGTACAACTCTCTCATCCTCTATCTTATTCTCTTTACCCATCAATTAAAAGTTGGAAGGCTACTAGGGCAATTGAACCAATTGTCAAAATTTGAATTTGGAATTGCTGCTGGGAATGGCGTTCCCATAGCATCTGTGGGTAACGTTCCAGACCTGTGGAGCGGCAGCTAGAATGACAATAAATCATTTATTTCTTAGCTCTCTCTTAAAAAACCCATAGTACGATAAGGGAGGGCTTTTTGAAGATAAGAGTTCATTGGTCAGCGCTTCAATGCTTTTAGGTGGATCGCGCTTCAAAGTTAGGTGATATTCACTTTATTCTTTTGAGAATTTTTGCGATCGCCAGCAGAAAGCATTAGTTGAAAACGGCATATTACAGCACAATGATAGGTTAGGTGAATCGGAGATCCAGGCAAAATGTACAATTCAAGCGCAGTAGGCGCAGCGTCAGATACTCAATCTGGAAATCGTATGTATCGCTATGAAGTAGCGGGTCTGCGCCAGAATCAAGAATCTGACAAAGCGAGCTATGCAATTCGTCAAAGTGGCAATACATTCATCACGGTTCCCTACAGCCGAATGAATGAAGTAATGCAGCGGATCACCCGGATGGGCGGCAAAATCATTAGCATTCAACCCGTTAGTGCGTTGAATGGAGCTAACGGAAACGTTACTCTAGAACAGAAAAAAGGCGAGGCGACCATCGAAACTGGACAGAGCAATCCTACATCTGTAAATGAGAGTAAGCCCATGACTCAAGCGAAAGTTGCAAAAAAGGTCGTTCCAGTTAATATCTATCGTCCTAATGCTCCCTTTATTGGCAAGTGCATTTCCAATGAACCTTTGGTTTCAGAAGGCGGCATTGGCATCTGCCAGCACGTTAAATTTGACATTTCTGGTGGTGATCTTCAGTATTTTGAAGGGCAAAGCATCGGGATCATTCCTCCCGGCATTGATAAAAACGGCAAACCTGAAAAACTGCGGCTTTATTCGATTGGATCAACCCGTCATGGCGATGATCTAGATAAAAAGACGGTTTCTCTATGCGTTCGTCAGCTTGAGTATAAGCACCCTGAAACTAGCGAAACGGTTTATGGAGTTTGCTCAACTCACATTTGCGACATGAAGCCGGGTGACGAGGTTAAGATTAGCGGACCGACGGGTAAGGAAATGTTGCTGCCCGATGAGCCTGACACTAACATCATTATGTTGGCGACGGGCACCGGAATTGCGCCTTTCCGCGCCTACCTATGGCGGATGTTTAAAGAAGGTGAGCGATCGCTCAATCCTGATTATCAGTTTAAGGGGCTTGCCTGGTTGATTTTTGGAGTGGCTACTACTCCTAATGTGCTTTATAAGCAAGAGCTTGAAGAGATGCAGGAAGAGTATCCTGATAATTTCCGCTTAACTTATGCCATTAGCCGAGAGCAAAAAAATCCCGAAGGCGGCAGAATGTATATTCAGCATCGGGTGGCAGAACACGCTGAGGAAATTTGGGAAAAGTTGAAAAGCCCCAAAACCCACGTTTATATGTGTGGATTGAAGGGTATGGAGGATGGTATTGATGAGGCTCTGGGGGCGATCGCTACCCAAAATGGAGTTGATCTAAAAGATTATCAGCGCCAACTGAAGCGCGAAGGTCGTTGGCACGTAGAAACTTACTAGGTTCTGCCTCTTTGCTACTCATCATCACAAATGCCCTGGTGGAATCAATATCCACCAGGGCATTTGTTTTTTTAAGCTGAAACAAAGCTGATCACTAGACGATCGCCATTTGCTTTGCACTCACCAACACTCCCAATTCCCGCTGAATCGGCACCACGTTTGAAGTATCAGTTTGAGCGCAATATTTAAGATCTTCGTGGCATTCCAAACGCAGCAGACGTTGACCGTGACTAGCATGATGCAGCAGATCGAGCAATGAATCTTGCCACTGCTGATACAGGCTAACGGCTCCAATTACCTCGTCATTGCCAGCCAGGTTTTCTAAAGAGCAATTGAGCGCGGTTTGCAAGCTATGGGCGATCGCGCCTGCACACACCGTATCTTCTAGCGAAAAACTACCTTCCCATCCTGAAGCCACAATCCACACGGTTTCTGGCTGATGTTCCAACAAATATTCCACGATCGCTTGGCGATTAATCAGGGCTGCCGCCAACACAATCGGGGCAGACTCCACTTGTTGCAAAGCACGGGTGCCATTTGTTGTACTGATAAATAAACGACGACCTGCCACTCGTTCTGGGGTGCAGGCAAGCGGAGAATTGCCAAAATCAAACCCGTCTACCATTGCTCCACCCCGTTCTCCTGCCCGAATCCGCTTGTCGGGTGCCCAGCGATCGCTGACTTGCAACAGCTTATCCAGGTCACTAAAAACTTGAACAGCTTCTGCTCCCGCTGCTAAAGCAGTTACCATCGTGCTGGTGGCTCTCAACACATCAACCGCGATCGCGCAATCAGCATCCGTTTTAGTCGGAGCAAGTTCAGGCGTATGAAAAATCGATAGCTTCATAGATAAAAAGGTAGTTGAACGGACAAGCAATGAAAAGCTCTCAGGGCATAGGCTGTAAATATTTAGAATACAGCACTGATGAGAGCCAAAACGAAAGCTTACGCGAGCGAACTATACAAACAGTAAGGGGAAAACCTGCGCTGTATTCAATGGTTGAAGGAGTGGGTTCAGCTTAGCGATCGCCCAGTCGCTTCTAGATCGTTCGTGTCGAGCGTTTGCCATTAACTTCTGAAACCACACCAGGAGCTTTCTTCAATCCGCTCCAACACGGCTGTTATGGGTGGATTTTGTGCTGTTAGCCACCAGATTTCTGAATTGGCTTAGATACGTGCTGATGTAAAATCTTCCACGTTCCGTCTATTTTCTTAAGACAGAAAGTAGCTCGCACCAAATCCTGAAACGTGAGTCCATCTGGCATTGTGCCACCGCAACGAATAAAGCAATGTGCAAAAGCAAGATCGGTACTGGCTGTTATAGATAAATTCTCCAGATCAAACTGCCCTTCGCTCTGGGTTTCAGGCTGCCAATCATCCCAACTTCGGCGATAAGACTCAGCACTTTCGTATTTCATCGGTGGTAGAACGTCAAAGATCACAAGATCAGGGACATGATTCTTGAGAATTTCGTCTTTACGGTTCTGCTGCGTCGCATTAGCCCAGTCTTCGAGAACCGCGCGAACCTGAGTCTCTGCCGCATTCATTTCACTCATTTCCGTTCATCCTCCATTGATATGGACTTACCTTAAAGACGCATAACTCAATCTTCACCGCCTTTTGACGTTTGCGCCGCCAACACCCTTAAACTTATAAAAGCACCTGCGACAAACAATCCTGCTACGGCTGAAGGTTCTGGTATTGCCTGAGCACTACTAACGGTTTCAATGGCAAACTCGCCGATGAAAGCGTGAGTTGCAGTGGTGGGGTTAATATCATCTGCATTTCCGTGTTTTTCCTTATTTTTACAGAGACTTAGGCTTCATGGATTTCTAACTGACAGCGGCAGTTTAGACGGCAGAACAGGAACGCGATTATCCGACAGCTTTAGCGTTTTCGGGGCGGAACTTGCTGGTTTGATGGCAACACTAGGCGCAATTTTTAGAAGGGATCGGTTGGGTGCAAACGCAGGTAATTGTTTTGCACCCGGTTGAGGCAGCGCTTCCCAATGGACGATTCCGGGCATAGTAGCGGCGATCGTCAAAT
>JBBSCL010000445.1:0-3792 GCA_038250345.1 Leptolyngbyales cyanobacterium | reverse complement strand
CCTCAGCGGTGCTTTCAAATCGTGAGAGGCGACATAGGCAAACTGTTCTAATTCGCGGTTGCGATCTTCGAGGGTGATATTGGTTTGGGCAAGCATCGTGGTCAGGCGAGTCAATTCATCGGCGCGAGACTGGAGTTTTTCTTGAGATGCCTGCACCTCGGTCATGTCGCGGATGATCGCAAGCAGTCGGCGATCGTCTAATTGCACATCACTCACCGAGATCGAGATCGGAAAGGTCGTGCCATCTTTGCGAATTCCTGAAGTTTGCCAAGCCTGCCCACTCATCACTGGCGGGCTATCCATCAGGCTTTGTTTGGCGTTTGTCTGTTGGTTACGAGTGAGCGATTGCGCCTCAACCAACAGCCGCTCAATTTTATGCCCAATCACTTCATTAGGCTGATAGCCAAACATCTCACAGGCTGTTGGGTTGAAGGTTTCGATCCGACTATCTTCATCTAGGATAATTACGCCATCAACCACATTGGAGACGATCGCGTCTAACAAAGAGCGGCTTTCGCGCAGGCGTTCTTCGCGATCGCGCAAATCTCGATCTAGTTGGCTAAACAAGTAAAGGGCGGCACAAAATCCCAACCCGCTAATGATGGCTGTGAACCAGATAGCCGCAGAAGTCGCCTCCTGAATATTTTCCCGCTGTGTCAGCAAATTATCTTTATGGGCTTGCTCTGACTGCTGCATTTTGCTCATGGAAGCGCGTAGGGCATCCATGTTGGCTTTGCCTTGATACAACAAGGGCTTGCTGGAAAACGCTGCTGTGTTAGACGATCGCTGGGCATCGGTGGCAGTAATCACCTGTTGCGAAATGTTCAAATTACGCTGCACCCGCTGTTGAATCGTGTTGACTTCTTGCAGTCGTCCCGGCTTTTTTTGCTGCAACTGTTGCAGCCGAGTGAGAGAAGGTTGATAGCTCGCGCGAGATTGGCGATAAGGCTCTAGAAATAGGCGATCGCGGGTGAATGCATAGCCCCGTACGCCGGTTTCCACATTAATTTGTTCAATCAGCAGTTGATTACTCTCGCGGATCACTTCATCGGTTGATTCAATCTCTCGCCGAACACCGATTAACACTTCCCGCGACCACACCCAAGCAGTCAATGTCATCACCAGGCAAATGGCTGGAATGGCAACCACGATCGCGCCCCGATCTCGGATCGGCAGCCGCGACCAAACCGTCCACAATTTTTTAAGTAGCCTGCTTTGCATAGGTAAAATGCTCACGGTTCTGGGGCAACATCTTTAGGCTGCTTCAGCCAGGTGAATCGAAAGGTGGTGCCTTGCCCAACTTCAGATTCCACGCGAATCTGACCGCCTTCGGCTTCAACAATTTTTTTGACAATGGATAAGCCTACACCCGTGTTTTCTTTGGAATCGCGGGCGGTCAAAGTTTGAAAAATGACAAAGATGCGATCGTGATATTCGGCAGCAATACCGGGTCCATCATCGGTAATAGCAAATTCGTAAAAGGCGGCGCGATCGCAGGCAGTGATGGTGATACAACCATCAAGGCGATCGTGATGCTTGATGGCGTTACTGATTAGGTTGGCGAACACCTGACGCAACATCAGTTGCCGTGCTGGCAGGGTGGGCAAGTCGGGAGCAAGGGCGATCGCAAAGCTGGCGGGTGGATCGAGAGAATCGATCACATCTTCCAGCAAAGCGCGGACGGAAACGGATGCGATCGCGGCTTGAGTGCGCCCCACGCGAGAATAGTCTAACAGTCCACTAATCAATGCTTCCATCCGCAGAACTCGGCTTCGCAATAGCCCCATTTGAAGCTGATTTTCTGCGGGCAGTTGCCCCTGCAAATCAGCTTCAATCCACTCAGCTAGATTTGAAATTGCCCTTAGCGGTGCCTTTAAATCGTGGGAGGCAATGTGGGCAAACTGGTCGAGTTCGCGGTTGCGTTCTTCTAGCAAGGCGGCGGTGTGGGCAAGCGTCATGTTCAACTGCGCCAATTGCAAGGTTCGTCGCGCCACCCGATCTTCCAGTTCGGCGTTTAGCTGATAAATTTTGGCTTCGGCTTGCTTGCGCTGAGTGATGTCGCGTCCTTCGGGAATCAGCAGCACAATTTGCCCGGTTTCATCTCGCAGGGGTTTAATCGAAAAATCGTAAGTCGCAATTTTGCCATCGGCACCGGATAACTCCACTTCATATCGAATGAATTCTCCAGCAGCGGCACGGGCGATCGCGTCGCGCAGTTGGATCTGAGCATTATGGGAACCTTGCCACCAGGGACAGTCCCAAAACATCTGCCCAATCACCTGATCGGCGCTTGCTCCAATAAAGTCTAAAGCCGTCTGGTTGGCTTCAATCAGTTTGCCATCCGGTTCTAGCAGCCCCACAAATTGAAAAGTTTGGTCAAAAATGGCACGAAACCGGCGCTCTTTTTCTCGCAGTTCTTGCTCTGCCAGCAGGCGATCGGTCACGTCTTGCTGCACTGCCACCACGACGGTGCCATAGTCGGGATGATCAAAAATAGAGGTGGTGGCTTCACACCAAAATAAAGTTCCATCTTTTCTGATGTTGTGCACGGTATAGGTGGCTTCACCGTTTTGCTCTACCTGCTGCAAAATTTCATGCGCGACAGCTTCTGCTGCTGGCAAATCGGCAGCATAGTTCAAAATTGCAACGGGCTGCCCATTTAGCTCTCCTGGTTCATAGCCAAACAGTTGCTCAAACTTGGGGTTGGCATACACAATCACGTTATCGCTTAATCGCACTAGGCAAATGCCTTCCGCCATATTGCGCGTAATCACGGTTTGCAGTTCCCGCTCCTGTTCTAGCTCGGTTTCCACACGCCTCGCCTGACTGGCAGGGGTGCAGATTCCCACCCATTTCTCCACAGCGTTTGCCGCATCTAAAATGGGGCGACCCTTCACCACAAATCGCCGATGAGCGCCATCGACTTGCCGAAAGCGCAACTCTAATTCAAAGGTTTGTTCGGTATTAATGGATTGTTGCCATTGCCGAAAGGCGATCGCGCGATCATCTGGATGAATCCGATCGAACAATTGCCATCCCAACGAATCAGCGATCGCCACACCCAATGTTTCTGTCCAAGCGTGATTGAGATAATTGATCGCTCCATCCGCATTGGCAACCCACATCATTTGTGGCAGCGCATCCATAAGCTGCTCATATTGGGTGTAGGGATGCAGTTCTAGCGGATGCGAATCAGAAGCCGCAACACTCAATATTTCAGCAGAATTAGAAACTTCGTTCATGAGGCAAACTTAATCAAACGTAGACTTCCGCTGCAAGATACCTTAATTTTATAGCTTCCAAGATTGATAAAACCCAAAGTTGAGAATGAACTGCCGCTGCTTGAACGGCTTAAAACTCAACTGCTTAAAAACACTTTTTGTACAGGAGCTTTATTTTCTGCAAATATAAAGCTCTATATGTCAAACTGCGCATACCTAATGAATCAGCTTGTCATCTATCATTGGGCTAAGTTCTATATTTACTGCGCTTAGTCAGCACTGCGCCCCAAACCGTTAAACGTAGAGTGTTAATAAAAGACAAATGGCTGATATTGGGATTGTGTTAATTGAAGATCATGACCTGACCCGGCTAGGCTTGCGAACTGCCCTGCAACGACACAATGGCATTCGGGTTGTGGGAGAAGCAGGTAATGCCACAAAGGGATTGGCTTTGCTGCAAGATAAACAGCCCGATGTTGCCGTGGTAGACATTGGGCTGCCCGACATGGATGGGATTGAGTTGGTTCGTCAATTCAAACAGTTTCAAGTAGACCATAATGACTTCTCAACT
>JBBSCL010000444.1:0-3799 GCA_038250345.1 Leptolyngbyales cyanobacterium | reverse complement strand
AAGTTTTACCGCATCCCCAACAACGACCCTTGGAAGCACGGCGGCACGGGACTTGGGTTGGCGCTAGTCAAAAAAATGTCAGATCATCTAGGTGCTAAGATTTCGGTTTTTAGTGCCAACCAGCAAACTTCTTTTGTTTTGGAACTGCCGATTTGAGTAGGGGGCAGGGATTAGAGTGAGAGCTTCGACCCACCCGATATCCGCAGCCTGAAACCCGGAACCTGAACCCTTTTACTCAAAGCTTTCCTGCTTCCTGTAGATAATGCTGAAACCGCTGCTGTAGCTGGTCTGCGGTGAGTGATTGCGTCCAATATTCGGCGATCGCGTGCCCAAATGCCCAAGCGTTGAGTTCGGGTGAAGCGGTGTTGTCTAGCAAAATTGACCAGAGGGCGAGCAGGTCGAAGTTACGGGCGTTGGGGTTGTCGGCGCTCAGCAAGGAAAATAAATCGTATGCCATTTGGAGTTTGCCAATCACGACGGGCAATTGTTCGATCGGAATTTGCTCTGCCAGTAAGTAGGCGAGGGTGGGGGTGCCGGTGGTGAGGGTGGCGATAAAGGTGAGGACGGGGCTTTTGAGCAGGGCGGCTAATCCTTGAGTGGTCGCCATTTGAAAGGTGTAGCGATCGATGATTTTGGCGGCGGCGGCGGTGCGGGCTTCTAAGTTGCGGAGAAAGCGGGCAAGGCGGAGCTGCTTGGCTGGGGCGATCGCGTCTATTAAGCCCAAAGACAACGCTTCCATTCCCCAGGCAACTCGTCCGATTTCAATGTTTCCAGTGACCACGGGCAGCACCCAATTGCAAAATTTGTTGAGTTGAGCGGCGCGATACTGGGTTGCCTCTCGGATTGCTGTTTCTTTGGGTGAAGCGCCTGCTTGCCAATCGTAGGGCGGGTTCCATTCACGAATCGGGCGCAGCTTATCGACTTGGGTAACGGCGGCGATCGCGGGTAAATCCGGTATCATCGCCTTCACGTCCGTCAGAAAATCCACATCCATTTGCAGTGCCGGATCGAGTGCTGGAGTGACCAAGAGCAGCACATCGGATTGCGTAGCGCGATCGATGACTAAATCTCGAAAGTCGGCGCGATTTGCCTGCTCATAGCCGGGAGTATCCCACAGGGTCAAAGTGTCGCCCGTTTTTGATTGCCAGTGATACTCTTGAATCGCGTCAGTGCTGGGCAGTAGGTCTACAGCCGCTTTATCTTCCACAAATAGCGTGTTGATTAAGCTACTTTTACCTGCCCCAGTCCGCCCCACCAGCAAAATATTGACTGGCTTTTGCTCCACCTGCTCCAGTGGCTCGGCTTGGGCAAGAATCTCTTGCAAGGTTTGAGTTTTGGCGACGGGAATCGTCAGGGGAGCAACGGCTTCTAAAACGGGCAGTTTGCCGCTGTAAAGCGCGATCGCCTGATTGCTCAAATTCCGCAGTGCTGCCTGCTTCAAAAGCTGACTCAAGTTAACCAATAGCTGCTGGCTTGCCTGATTGCCGTGGCGTTGCGTGGCTTGTCGGGCAATTGCCGTCACCGGGTTTAAAAACCATTGTGCCCAGTTCCAAACGCGCAATAGTTTCCGTGCCGAGGGTTCTAGCTTGCGATAAATCTCGTAGCCTTCCACGGCTTGCCCGACAGTCACCTGGTTCAACGCGGGAGAGAGCTTGTCCATCCATTGATCCATGTCTTCCACGGTGCCCCGAATTAACGTGTAGGCTTGAGGAATATAGATGTTGAGCAGCGGTCGTTTGACTTCAGGATGATAAACCTGGGCGATCGCGGTCACCAATTCCTGACAACGCTGCCAAAAGGTTGACCAATCTTCCCATACGGGCGGATCGTTTTGCACAGCCTCCAAAATCTGCTGCAACGCGGCTTCTGTTTTTTGATCAATGCCTCCAGTCAAGCTAGAAGTGCTATCGATCTCAGCTTCCAGTTCTTGCTTGACTGCCATCACAATCTCTAGGGGATCTACCGCAGGGCGAGTCCATTTCACTAGCAAAAATCGCCAGCCAACCAGCATCACGGTGAAGATTGCCCAAACCCAACTCAGCCCCCAGGTATGAATTTGAACGCCTGAGGCGATGAGTAAAAAGCCGACGATCGCCGCGATCGGAAGTCCTAAAACTGCCCATTGCCAAAGCTTCAAACGCACCATTGGTTTAATTATAATTCGTTTGATTCTCAGTCTAGAAGTGTTTGGTTATGACAAGACTAAAAAATAAGCGAAGGAAATTATTTTTGATATTTAGCGCTGAATACTGTGCAGATTGATGCGGAATGCTTGCAGATGATTGAGGGAAGCCAAATTGGATGGAACTGCACCAGAAGCGATCGCTAAAGCGGATGTAATGGCGATCGCGTGGATGATTGCAGAGTAGCGATTTGAAAGTGAATCAGACATAGCAATAAGACCGACTTTAGGAACAGATTCATTGTTCTTAGTGTGGCGCTTGCATTATAGATTGAGAGTGATGGTTTGGCTTCTTTGTGGTGATGTGCGTCACATCTCCTCATAGCCCTGAATATTTTCAAGCTCAAACTGCCGCAAAATTGCCGTCGATTGGCGCGTTAACACGTCTGAACCCTTCACCACAATCAAATACTTGCCAGCACTCAGCCGATTGCGATAGGGCAACGCATCCCCGCTACCAAAGGCAAGCCCCGCGCCACCGCCTACCAAAAAGCTGCCCATCGCCCCAGAAGCCGCACCCAACAAGCCCCCAATTATGTGATCGCCTATTTCTCCCGCCCAAGCAAAGGTATTTAGATTGGTGATCGAACTGAAGGAGAATCCGGCTGCAAACCCAAAGGGAACTAACCAAAAAGACATTAGTTTCGCAGAACGAGAGGCTTGCTCTTTCGGATCGATTAACCCATATTCATCCGCACTTTTATAGCCCCGTCCTAAAATCGTAATGCCCGTCATTGGTAGCCCTTTTGCTTCCAAAGCGGAGTAAGCAGCCTCCGCTTGAATGCGATCGCTCAGCACAGCCACAAGATAATTCATATTGATAATTCTATTCCTATCGCCATCAATCTCCTTTTTAGAGTATCAGGCGAATGGCGATTGACGAGTGGCGATTGACTAATGGCGAGCGAGATCTTTGCCATCGCGATCGCCATTCTCACCGCTACTTAATCAAAGGCTGCCCATCAAACTCCACCCGTGGCACTTCCCAGATATCCTCTGAGAATGACTCGCCCACGACCGCCATTCTTTAAAAATGGCAAAATCGCCCAACATGAGCGGTTTCAACCTATCGGAGCGACAGGATTTGAACCTGCGACCCCTACTACCTCAAAATGGTTATTTGTAGGCTGAATCCCATTCATAATTGAAATTGCAAGAGTCGTCAATTACAGAGATCTCAATTAGATCTCACGTAATGTTTTCGTAACGTAATCCAAAAAATCAGCAATTTAGCTGATAGAAGCCTGGAAAGCTTGCCAACACTAAGAGTGCAGACTTTCGAGAATTTGTCAATGCTTTCACAATACGAGACGACCGGGCAGGGACAAAGAACGAGATCGCGGCTGATCCAGTGCTTAGAGGAGAACGGCGAGATGAGTAGAGAACAACTGGTGAACTGTGGCTTAACCTACGACCAGGTGCGACGGCAGACAAAAAACCTCTGCATTGAGGGCATGATCAAAAGCCGTTTAGAAGGCGGTAAGCGCATCTATCAGCTTCGTACAAAGTTTATACAGCAAGTCAGTGTTTCTTAGGTTGTGTGGGTTTCTGGTTGGTCGGTACAGGTGAGTACACACAGCCGAGAAACCCCATGCTTAAAAACCTTCTAAAGTTCTT
>JBBSCL010000443.1:0-3809 GCA_038250345.1 Leptolyngbyales cyanobacterium | reverse complement strand
TTTTTGGTAATCGAGAAAAACGGTTACCCTTAGCACCCGATGGGTATTATCGAGAATATACAGTTCCCACGCCCGGTTCTCGCGATCGCGGCGCACGGCGGATTGTCACCGGACAGCCGCAAGAGTATTACTACACTCAAAACCACTACCGCAGCTTTTCTAAAGTCAAACTGTAAAAATAGCAAAGGCAGACAGCATGGATGAACTGATTTCAGCATTGCAGGGCGATCGCGCTCCTGGGCTTTACCAAAGCGCCGCAGACCTAGACTTAGAAGAACTTGCTGCCATTTGTCAAGAACAGGATTTTCGACTGGGGTATCTTGACGGTGCCACGATTACCAATAAAGCGGAATTCCTCACCGCTTGCGCCACGGCGCTACAGTTCCCTAGCCATTTTGGTCACAATTGGGATGCTTTAGAAGAGTGTCTTACAGATTTAGAGTGGCTTCCGGCTAGCGGTTATCTATTGATTTATAGCCACCCCAAATCATTCGCTCAAACTCATCCTAAAGATTGGAAAACCCTGACCGAAATTTTTCAAGCCGCGATCGATGAATGGAACGAAACAGATATTCCCCTGTACATTGTGTTCAATGGCGATCGCCCTTTGCTATCGGCGATCGAAACGCTATAACGAGAGTTTGAGATCGCCATTTGAATCAGGCAGCAAGCGTTGAATCTTTCAAATACTGTAGTGGTGACCTGTTGAAAATCAGTCTGGATACCAAAACATTCCTTTAATCCCTTCAGGGTCAGACATAAAGCCGAGCCTGCGATAAAAATCTACGACCTGCGGATCAGCAAATAGAGTGATATTGCTAATATCCTCGCTGCGTAATTTTTTGATGACATGCTTCATCAACGCTTTACCAAATCCTTGGCTCTGGAAATCGGGATGAACCACGACATCCCAAATCGTGGCATTAAAGGCATGATCAGATGTTGCCCGTGAAAATCCAATCAGACGACGTTGGGTGCCTCGCTGCTCCCACATCGTCACCACTAAAAAGCTATGCTGAATTGCTTTCTTCACTTTTCGCAGAGGGCGACGAGACCACCCTACAGCGCTACAAAGCTCCTCTAATTCGTACAGGTCAATTTCTCGATCTGTACTAAAGTAAACTTGAGAGCCGCGATCGCTTACTCCTTCAACAGCCTCCAGAGCGATCGCCATTGTTTTAGTAGCAGAAGGAGCATCGGCGCTACTGAATAGGCTTTTCCAAAAACCCATGTAAGCGTAGTTAAGGTAATAAAAGTTTGATCTCAGTACACAATAGTATAGCCTTCATCCCCTTTTATCATTGATTCCTCAGCTTTTAAGTCACAAGTAGGCAAATTAACTCATCTAAAACAGATAAAGCGAAGGCGTAGCCAATGTTTCCAAATTGGTTTAGAGTGATAGCTTCTCTTCCAAAACCTGTCTATCACAGCAGTTGCACCAACTTTAGGGTTTTAAGTTAAGTAAGCGAGATAGATTTTTAATTATGGCTTTAGGTTTAAAGTCATCCACTGCGGAACTTCTAAAACGTTTTAATCGAGCGTTTCCACAGTTTTATGAGCAATTTGTTAGCAGCGAAATTCAACTGCAAAATCTACGGCTGGCTTATCAGCTTTACAAAACCAAGCAAGCCGTTATTGAACTCAAACCTGAAGGCAGCAAAAGCGCTTTACATTTTGCTTACCGGAATCAGTCTTTTTTGCTCAGCGATATTTTCGGCGTGTTGGCTGCCTACGGCTTAACAATTCACAGTTTGAGCTTATATGGGCAGATCTATCCGCCGATGCTAGTGTTCGTGAAGCTAATTGTGTCTCGGAGTGGCAAAGCTTTAACCGAAAAAACCGCCGAAAACGTTTGCAGAGCCGTCCGAGAAGCGCTAGCAGGTCGGTTTGAAGTAGAAGAAATGCTAGCGGTTGAATTTAACTTGGATGCTGGGTTAGAGCAAGTAGAAACCGAATTTTATGTTGATCCAGTGTTTCACTTGCCGGCTCTGCTGATTGAAGCGGATAACCAACCCGGACTGTTTTACAAAGTGATGTACGCCATTTGGCAGGAAGACTTGATGGTCGTTAATGCCAATTTGCTCGTTTGGCGCGGGCGAACTCGCTTGATTCTCTATTTGCTGGGACCCAACGAAAGCATTATTCCAGAGTATTTGGGGCAGAAAATCGCCGAAGGTGTACGACAAAGATTGTTGGGCAGACGGTTTTAGAGATGAGAGCTTGACTTTATTGTGAATTGTAAAGCTGCATGACGTTGGACATGGGCATTCGCGAAAGAACCCCTAAAGTTAAAGGCGATCGCCGTCCCTGGTTAAAGTGTTCAGCGGCGGCACAGGCGATCATGGCGGCATTGTCGGTGCAGAATTCCAGCGGCGGAAACAGGACTCGTAGGTTATGTTTGGTAGCCGCAGCTTGGAGATGCTGACGCAACCCGCTATTTGCTGCCACGCCTCCCCCAACCGCGATCGTGTCCAATCCACAGTCAAGGGCACAGGCGATCGCTCGCTTGGTCAAGGCTTTTGCCACCGTTTCCTGAAAGCTTGCCGCCAAATCTTCCACAGGTAGAACAGGCGATTCTTTTTGGAGCTTTTGAGTCAGACGGAGGACAGCAGTTTTCAAGCCGCTAAAGCTGGAGTCATAACGATGAAAGCCTCCTTCTGGTAAGGAAACCTGACCTTCTGGCAGCGGAAACGCTTTGGGGTTGCCCTTTTTTGCGAGGCGATCGAGGATAGGACCACCGGGATAGCCGAGATTCATCAGCCGCGCCACTTTATCAAATGCTTCGCCAGCCGCATCGTCGCGAGTTTGCCCCAAGGTTTCGTAGTCTCCACAGGCTTTCACCAAAATCAGGCTGGTATGTCCACCCGATACCAGCAGACACACAAAGGGCGGCTCTAAATCTGAACTGCTGAGGTAGGAGGCGTAGATGTGTCCTTCTAGGTGATGGACTCCCAGAAAAGGCTTTTGATGCACGATCGCCAGGGTTTTTGCAGCCGTCACTCCCACCAGCAGCGCGCCCACTAACCCAGGCGTGCAGGTGGCGGCAACTGCGTCAATATCTGACCAGGCAAGCTCAGCGGATGAGAGCGCTTGGGCGATCGCCGGATTCAGCAACTCCACATGTTGACGCGACGCAACCTCCGGCACCACACCGCCATAAGGTTGATGAGTCGCAATCTGAGACGACACAATACTGCTCAAAATGTGGCGATCGTGGACGATCGCGACGGCTGTTTCGTCACAACTTGTTTCAATTGCTAAAATGGTCGCCATTTGCTGGTAATTTCTTGAAGAAATAGGCTATTTGTTGAGCTTAACTTGGACGAGTATGCTCACGCGCTTGCTGCTAAACAGTCTAGCGAAGATAGCCTGACAACCGTCCATTCTCATTTTGTTAAAACAACGTTCATTTTTGTAACGAAGGGAAACAATTCCATGTGCCGATTGTTTGCTCTCATTTTGGCGGTTACCCTCTGGTTCGGATTCACTCCGTCTCAGCCCGCTTATGCTTTTAATCTGACTCCTTGTAGCGAAAGTGCCGCCTTCGCCCAGCGTGCCAAAGACTCGGTTAGCCCTACTGCCGCTCGACGCTTCGATGCCTATGCGAAGTCTGGAGTGCTGTGCGGTGAAGATGGTCTGCCTCACCTAATCGTGGATGGTAGCCTAGCTCATGCGGGTGAATTTCTGATCCCTAGCATTCTGTTCCTGTATATTGCAGGCTGGATTGGTTGGGTCGGTCGGGCATATATTCAAGCAGCGAAGAAAAGCGGTTCTCCTGAAGAGAAGGAAATCATTATTGATGTCCCTCT
>JBBSCL010000442.1:0-3816 GCA_038250345.1 Leptolyngbyales cyanobacterium | reverse complement strand
GTCGTTATGCCGCTCAAGTTATATGTGGGGCTAGCTCTTGTAGCACTTACTTGATTGAGAATATTTTGCTACTTGATAAACAAGGTGATGATACCTACAACCGCACTCACAAAGCCAATCAAACCGACCAATCCACTGATGATGGGATTTTCTTTGATAATTTCAATGACTGCTGCTGGGTATCCTCCATAAACATCCTTCCAAGTTGAATTCGTTTTGAGTGAACCATCAGCGGCACGTTCAACTATATTGGCAAGGACATCTACTTTCCTTAAAGTTGACTGGTGAAGTTTGACATAGTGTTTGTTGGTAAAGGCATCTGCTTCCGTTTTTCCGTCTAAAAAATCTCTGTGTGTTATCTGATTCTTTGCCACTAAACTTGTCAGCCGAGGGTGCTGAATATAACCGACACCGTAAATGGCAATCAGTAAACGGGACAAATCGACTAATTTGGACTCACTTACGTCTTCAGGTACGCCTTGAAGAACTTTGAAGCGGTGGGCTATTGCTGGAAAACCATAATTGATGTCTCTCATATTCCAATGCAACCAAATACGCGAGCTATGGCAGCGCGCAAAATCGTAAAACTCTTCTAGCATCAGCTTTTCGAGTTCATTGTAATGCTGTTCTAGTGCGGTTGCAGAGTACCCTTTCCTCTCTGCAATTTGATGGATGGAGAAAGAAGTGGTTTGACCGGAATCCAGATTGCGGACAGCAACAGAGGTAATCCTTGGAGATGAGCCATCAGGTCTGTCATAGAAACTTTCACAAGAATAGTGAATAACAATTACCTGATCAGACTTACTCATTAGTTCAGACAATTTTGTTTTTGTTTGCCTGCGCTTCTGCACTTTGTTCCAAGCTTCACCCATTGAAGAACTTCCCGATACAAATTTATCGTCAATTAAGGCAAATTAGATGTCACCTAATGGACTCTCTAAGATCCCAACTTCAGTCTAGCGTAACCATAGAGATTATCTAGAGCGGATTGTATAAGCAAGCACCTGAACCAGACGGCTAGGAGCGTATCGGTTAATATGGAGAATGTCTATTTTCTCAAAATCGACCTATGCTGCGAGAAGATCTTAAGAAAGAATTAGATAAGCTAAACGATGAGCAACTTAAAAAAATTGCTGATTTCATAGCCTTCATTGAGTTTCAGTCTAAACAAGTCGTATCGTCTGTCCCACTCTGGCAAAGGGCAACATCCTCTGAGAGGGCTAGGGAATTTCGTGAATGGGTTTTACAACTTCCCAAAGGCAGTCCGAGTCTACGAGACGAAGCCTTTAGCCGCGATAGTATTTACGAATGATGACGAAATATTTGCTTGACACTAATGTTGTCATGCGATTCTGCAATTCTTCTGACGTGCAGCATAAGCTTGCAGCGAATGCAATTTCTCGTCTGCTCATGCAATCAGATGAATGTTTCCTTGTGACGCAAGTAATTATTGAGTTTTGGGTTGTTGCCACAAGACCAACTCAAGTCAACGGTTTGGGCTGGACTGTAGAACAAACCAGAAGCACGATAGATCAACTTCTTGATCGTTTTCCAGTCTTGGAAGAATCTCCGCAGATTTTTCCAAATTGGCTGAACTTAGTCACAACTAACAGAGTTATGGGTAAACGCACTCATGATATTCGTATTATTGCAGCTATGCTTGCAAATAAAATTACACATCTCTTGACCTTCAATCCAAGCGATTTCACAGGTGTATCAAGTATTACAATCACCCATCCGCAAGATTTGACCCCGTTTGACGCTAATGAGCCATAGTGTTAGCGATCGCAGCATAACAAATCGATGGAGCCGACCGTCGAGAGCTTATCTATGAGAATCAGGGTCATCTGCGGCGGCTCATCTCAATCGTTATGCCACTATTTTTGGGTGGGGCGTGGCTTGAAGTCATTTGTTGGTATCTCAGGCTAGGTAATCTTCAGAGCCTTGAGTGCCATCTTGTCAGTTACTCGGCAAATGCCCTACCAACAGCCAAAAAGTTGCAATCGAGCTGCCATAGAAAGGTATTGACCTAAGTATCAACAAGCGATATAGTTAGGTATATGCCTAACCAATCGAGCCAACCTATAGATCTCAATCGTGTTTTTCAAGCCCTCGCCGATCCAACTCGACGGGCTGTTCTTGAGCGCCTGATTAGCGGACCTGCACGTATGAGCGAGCTAGCGCAACCATTCAACATGGCTTTGCCATCTTTCTCACAGCACCTTGATGTGCTGGAAAATTGTGGTCTGGTTCGATCCCGGAAGGTAGGACGGGTGCGAACCTATCAGCTTGCGCCCCAGCCACTACAAGTTGCCGAACAATGGATGGCAGAGCAACGCGCAATCTGGGAAGTGCGCCTCGAACAACTGGATAATTATCTCTTAAACCTCAAGGAGAAAACTGATGACTGACAATAACTTTTACCAACCAGATCCTAAGCTCGATCTCGTGCTTGAGCGGGTAGTCGATGTGCCTAGAGAGTTGGTTTGGCAGGCTTGGACAATGCCAGAACATGTCAAAAAGTGGTTCGCGCCCGCACCTTGGACAACAGTAGATTGCGAAATCGATCTTCGCCCAGGCGGCTTGTTCCGCACGGTGATGCGATCTCCAGAGGGACAGGAATTCCCAGGTGATGGTTGTTACCTTGAGATCGTCAAGAACGAAAAACTTGTTTGGACTAGTGCCCTTCTTCCTGGCTATCGCCCAGTCCTTCAGCCTGAATCGGGTGCAGATATGCTTTTCACTGCGGTTATCTTATTGGAAACGCACGAAAAAGGAACGAAGTATACCGCGATCGCTATCCATAAGGACGAAGCAGACAAAAGAAATCACGAGGAAATGGGGTTCCATGACGGTTGGGGGAAATGTCTCGACCAATTGGTTGCGCTCGTCAAGAAAATATAAGAGCCGAATTTCTATGAACGTCTTGACTGCTAATTTTTCGAGTCTCGGCGTTTCGGTGATGGTGACTGCTGTGTTTGCCGCCTGAACCGAGCAGATTGGCATCAATTAAAAATGAGATCGCATCACTGTAGTGACGGTCAGTGAGCGACCGCCGCATAACAACGCCCATGCACACCGACCGCCGAGAGTTGATCGGTTATGAAGCAAAGGTGATCTGCGGCGGGTGATGGGCAACGTTATGCCGCCTTAGATTGTGGGTGAGGACTTGGTTGAGAGTTGATCTGTCGGGTGCGATCGCGGTAGTACGCTGCAACCCAAGCAAGGTTTTAGTCATTTGTTACCGTCGTTCGATGTTGCTCTAAGCTACCCTGGACAAAATGTCGTTCTAGGCGAAATTCTATGGATGTAGCACTATTGGTAAAAATCTTGGCTCCCTGTCTACCATTTTTGATAGCTTTGGGTGGTAAGGCAGTGGATAAAGCAGCAGAAAAATTCGGTGAAAAGAGCGTAGAAGGCTTATTGCCTAAAGCTGGAAAACTATGGGAAAAACTGTACCCAAAGGTCAAAGCGAAGGAAGCCGCAAGAGAAGCTTCTGAAGAGGTGGCGAAAAATCCCGATGATGCGGATGCAGTGGCGGCGTTGCGGCAACAGTTGAAGAAAATTCTGGAAGCCCCGGAGAATGCGGATTTGGCAGCGGAGATCGCAAAGATTTTAGGAGAAGAAGAATCCTCGGTGAGTACAGCCAAATATGACGTAGATGTGAGAGACAGCAATGTGGGGGCAGTTGGCGATCGCAACACCATTACCATGACGTTTGGCACTAAATCCCAAGAGTGACTTCCATGTCCAGTGACGGCACGCCCAAATAATAGTCCCAGCTTATTAATTCGATTGTTGGCGCGATCGGAGAAT
>JBBSCL010000441.1:0-3820 GCA_038250345.1 Leptolyngbyales cyanobacterium | reverse complement strand
TGAACGGCTGAAGCAAATCTTAAATTAACTAGGTATTTCTTACAGCCTGCTTTTTTCTGACTCGCCCAATTTGTTCGTTGTTTACTTTGTCCGTTATTTATAAATAATTCATAAATAGTTAGACTTTTCTAAGGTCAAAATCCAGAGCTATGGTTTGAGTGTGGAAATCCAGGTTAAGTAGGGATAAGTCTACAGAAAGTTAAGAATCTATCAGAGGACGCTGGAAAACTTTGTTCTACTCGGATTAAATCTTAAATGATTCTATAGTTTGATTCTGATTGCTCATCTCAAGGTATCTAATGTTTCCAGATAATCCATTAAAGGTTTCTCAACTATTTTTATCTCTTCTTGGCACTCGAATCCACACGCACTATTGCGATCGCGTTCCTCAGGATGGCGGAATTTTAGTCATTAGCAACCATCGTAGTTTTATGGATGCCCCTTTATTGATGACAGTCGTACAGCGTCCGATTCGGTTTGCTTGTCATCACTACATGGGGGAGGTGCCCATTATGCGAGAAGTAGTTGCTAAATTGGGTTGTTTCCCTTTAGGATCTACAAATCGCCGCCAACAAAGTTTTTTTCAAAAAGCAGAACAACTACTGCAATCGCAACAAACAGTAGGCGTGTTTCCTGAAGGTACACAACCGATGGTGCAGCCAGCCATGCCAGAGGAAGTGGGCGACTTTCAGCGAGGATTCGCCCATTTAGCATTACGAGCACCAATCGCCAATCTGGCAATTCTCCCCGTCGCGATCGCCTCCCATCAAGAATCCACCAATGCCGCAGTTCCCCTACGGATGCTGAGTTTGGTCGATCCTTCAGAGCCGCTTTTTGATCAACCCGGCTGGCATCCCATGATTGTTTATCAACACGTGAGCGTTTTGATTGGTCGCCCTTACTGGATCAAAGGATCGCAGCGCTCAGACTATAAAGGGAAACAAGCGCGATCGCTGGTGGCAGAGATAACCAACGAATGTCATGCTGAAATTGATCAGCTTTTATCACAAGGATGCTACTAACGAGTTTTGAGTTCTAAGTTTTGAGTGTTGAGTTGGGAAGTACTTCGAGTTTTCCACTCGCCACTCATCATTCGCCATTCATCATTCCCCAACCCTACCCCATGATCGAAAGTAGTCCTTGTTTTTTAACGCCCCGATTATTGCAACCCAACTATCCACTGTTTATATTTTTACCCGGAATGGATGGCACTGGGCAACTCTTGAGAACCCAGACAGATGGATTAGAAGCTTATTTTGATGTCCGTTGTTTAGCAATTCCACCCACAGATTTGACCACTTGGGAAAGCTTAAGTGATCAAGTGATAGCTTTGGTGCAGAAAGAATTGAAAAAGTCTCCCGATCGCTTGGTGTATCTGTGTGGCGAATCGTTTGGCGGTTGTTTGGCGATGAAAGTCGTGTTGCGATCGCCCGGACTATTTCAGCGAGTCATACTGATTAATCCAGCTTCATCCTTTAAGCATCGCCCATGGATGAAGCTCGGTGCCCAGATAGCGGGAATTTTGCCCGAACCCATCTATCGGATGTCTACTGTAGGATTTCTGCCGTTGCTATCGCGGTTGGAGCGAATCAGCCGGGACGATCGCCGAGCGCTGCTCCAGGCAATGAAATCGGTGCCCAAATCCACATCAGCATGGCGGATATCGCTATTAAGCCAATTTGAAGTTTCTGCGGCAGAACTACAGAAATTGACACAACCTTTTTTGCTGTTGGGCAGCGTCCGAGATAGCCTTTTACCCTCCTTGACAGAACTGGAATGGCTGATGGAAAATCTGCAAAACTCTCGATTGGTTGTCCTGCCTTTTAGCGGACATACTTGCTTATTAGAAGCCGATATGAATTTATTGGACATTATGAAAGAGCATAATTTTTTAGCTATAGAAACGCGATGTGCGACTTTCCCAAGCTCCCTCACCCTAAATCCCTCTCCCAGAGCGGGAGAGGGACTTTGAGATTTCGGTTCCCCTTCTCCTATTTTGAGAGTAGACCGAAGGGCGCATGAAGTGGGGGGTAGGGGATGAGGGCAGTTCGGCGATTTGCCAAGTTGACATACGCCCCAATTGAACAATCGTTAACTTAGTTTTATGTTAGGGAATACTAGTGGAAAATTACGCGCATTTTCTGACCTGTTTCCCTCACTGAAAACATTAACCAATGCATTCTTTACCCAATAATCTATCTTCTAAATCGATGGATTTTGCCAATGATGCAGCCTGTCAAGAGTCAGGGGCAGTTGCTTTAATGCGGTTGAACCGGGTGATCAACACGATTCCCCAGGCGATTTATTGGAAAGATGAGAACAATCAATTTTTAGGGTGCAATCGAGCATTTGCTCGCACGGCTGGTTTGACTTGTCCAGAAGCAATTTTAGGCAAGTTAGAGATGGAATTACCAGACGACCTTCAGCCGCAGTTATTGAGCGATCGCGATCGCGTTGTCCTGCAAACGAACCAGGCTGAACACCACACCTTAGAACTGACGGATACCTGCGATCGCCCGATTTGGGTTAGCGTTCAAAAATTGCCGCTTCAAGATGATCACGGCAGCGCGATCGGCGTGGTCTGCACGATTGAAGATATTACCGCCGCTAAACAAACCGAACTGAGGCTGAGACAGTCTGAAGCTGAGCTACGCACTTTTTTCTCTGCCATGACCGACGTGGTGCTAATGAGAGACGGTGAGGGATGTTGTCTTGAAATTGCCCCCACTAATCCGATTAATCTGGTCAAACCTTTGGCAAATATGCTGGGGAAAACGCTGCATGAGGTCATGCCCCTCGCTCAAGCAGATCTGATTTTGGCTCATATTCATACGGCATTGGAAAGCCAGCAGTCTGTTTACTGTGAATATAACCTCAGGGCGGGCGATCGCGATGTATGGCTAGGAGCGAGAATCTCTCCTGTATCCAGTGATGCAGTCATTTTGGCAGCCCGCGATATTACTGAAGCTAAAGAAGCCGAACATCAGATCAGAGATTCAAAGGATTTCCTGAGACAGGTTTTAAATGGAGTAGATGATCCCATTTTTGTGAAAGATCGGGATCATCGTTGGGTGTTGGTGAATGATTCATTTTGCCGATTTTTGGGTCGCGATCGCGCTGAGTTGCTGAACAAATCTGACTATGACCTTTTTCCAACAGCCGAAGCCGAGGTGTTTCGGCAAAAAGATGAATGGGTTTTTGCCCACGGTAACACCGACGAAAATGAAGAATCTTTCATCGATAAAGATGGCAAAACCAAGACCATTTCCACTAAAAAATCTCCTTTTACCGATCAAAACAACCATCAATTTTTAGTTGGCACCATTCGAGATATTACGCCGCGTAAGCAAGCAGAATTTGCCTTAGAGCAGTTAAATGAAGCTCTGGAAACTCGTGTGGAAGAACGGACTGCTGCTTTGCGAGAAAGTGAAGCCCGCCTCAGAACGTTGATGGCGAACCTGCCGGTTGGAGTCTGGGCAACAGATGTGAATGCTCGCTATATTATTCAAAATCCTACGGCGCTTGAGCAATGGGGCGATCGGGTTGGCAAACAGCCCCAAGACCTAGATTTAACTCCTGAAGTTATTGACTGCTGGCTGGAAGAGTGTCATCGCGTTTTGGCTGGCGAAATTATCCACAAAGAAGATTGTCATCGGCGCGGTGATCATGTCTGGTTCTACTCTACAATTTTGGCTCCGATTTGGGATGGCGATCGCATCACCGGGTTGCTAGGGGTATCCATTGATATCACAGAGCAAAAACGGACGGAGGCAGCCCTGCGGGAGAAGGAAGACACCCTCAGAAGCATTTTGCAAAACAT
>JBBSCL010000440.1:0-3828 GCA_038250345.1 Leptolyngbyales cyanobacterium | reverse complement strand
CGGCACCATCGGCATTGAAAGTATGGGCTGAAAGGTCTGGCAACTCTGGGCTGGAAGCTCCCTACCGCTACCGATTTGAGCGATCGCCAGAGAGCGTCACCCTCAAGCTAGGGCAGGAAGTCTCCTTTTATCAGGAGCGTATCCGGCAAGATTCCAGCAGTGGATTAAACCGTGCCCTGCTTGCAAAAACCTATCTTAAAATGGCGCGCGCAACCGGGGAAAGCAGTTGGTATCTGCTGGCAGAGCAGACGGCTCAAGACTCGCTCGTCAAACTCCCATTTCATAATGATGGAGCCATTTTTGCCCTTGCCAGAGTTGCCACCGCCAAGCATGATTTTCCAGAAGCGATCAAACTGATTCAGCAAGCCTCTCAGAATGAAGAAACTTTGGCAGTGCAGGTGACGGTAAACCTGGCGATGGGCAAGGTGCAAGCGGCAAGACAGGCAAGCGATCGCCTGGTGGCACAAAATCCAGATCTAAACTCCCTCACACTCCGCGCTCTGGTTGGAGTTTCTCAAGGTCAAGATGAAGCCGCGATGCAAGATTTTCAGCAGGCGTTGGCGGCAGAAGAACCCGAAGAAACAGGCAGTTCTGTTTGGGCACGAACCGCTTTGGGTCGGCTGTACTTTAAAAGAGGTGAGCTTGATCAGGCTGAAAAGCTGTATCAGGAGGCTCTGCGGATTCTGCCCAACTATCCGCCTGCCTTACTAAATTCGGCAGAGTTGGCAATCCGACGAGGAAAATATCAGGTAGCCGAAAACTTGTATTCTCAGTTCTTCCAGCTTTCCAAAAATTCTCCCACCGTATATGACCATGTGATTTATCGAGGCATGGCGCGGGTTAAGCAGCTTGAAGGCGACTCAGCCAGCGCGACACAGTGGCGCAACGAAGCCGAAGCTCGATTACGCCAAGATTTAACCACTTTTGGGCATCGGCGCGAACTAGCACGATTGCTCATAGAGCGAGGTCGTCCCCAAGATTTGACTGAAGCCTTAGCGTTGATGCAGGCAGAAGTCAAAGTTCGCCGCGATGCCGAAACGATGGATACTTTGGCTTTGGCATTTGCCCAATTGGGTCGCTGGCAGGAAGCTCAGCAGGCAATGCAAGCAGCCCTCCGCTCTGGCATTCGTGACCCAGCATTGTTCTACCAGGCAGGCACGATTGAGCAGGCGTTGGGTCGATCGCCTCAAGCAACGGCTTTCTTTAAAGCCGCTCAAGAAACCGATCCAAAGTTTGATGACCAGGCACTACAAGCCCTGGGTTTGGGAGTTGGGTTATTAGGTTTGAATTAAAAGGAAATAGTCATGTCCCGCAAATGGCGTTTAATCAGGTTTGGCATTCTCTCATTTTTGGGTTCATTGCTGCTTTCATTAGCGCTGGCAACACCGAGTCAGGCACATTGGGCAGATTTGTCGGTGGCGGATATTGTGGTTGGTGAAACAACGGCTCAAATTACCCTGACCTTCCCCACAGGATTGATTGTATCTGCCGATGACAATCGAGATGGACAGCTTTCAGCGGATGAAGTCCGCAAGCATCAGGCTGAGCTTGAGAGCTTTTTGGGCGATCGCATTCGCCTCACCGATGCCACAGGAACCTCTGGTGTCCTGACCGTTAAACCGTCCGCAACAGCCACGTTGCCCTCAAATCTGAAAGCCACTGCGGGCACTCACAGCACAATGCAGTTGATCTACACCTGGTTGCAACCCGTTAAGGGAGTCAAGCTGGACTATGACCTGTTTCTGCCCGGAGTTTCCACAGCTCACTGCCTGACAACAGTGTCCTACCGGGGACAAACGCAAACGACCATCCTGCGACCCGACAGCCAAGATCTTGCCCTGATGCAAACGGCTCCCTGGTATTTGACGGGAAGTGTGCCGCTGGCGATCGCTGCCTGCTTTGTCTGGGGAGCAATGCACGCTCTCTCACCGGGACATGGAAAAACAATTGTGGGAGCTTACTTAGTCGGGGAAAATGCCACCGCTCAACAGGCTGTATTTCTAGGACTCACCACCACCATTACCCATACTGCGGGAGTTTTTGCCCTCGGACTGGTGACCTTGTTTCTATCAAACTTCATTCTGCCCGAACAGCTATATCCCTGGCTTAGTTTTCTATCGGGTTTGATCGTAGTAGATATTGGTCTGCGTTTACTCAGTCGCCGACTGCAAGGTTTCACATGGTTCAAAAAAATATTCTCCAGCCATAGTCATGATGATGATCATTCGCACGAGCATTTACCCACTCATTCCCACCATCATTCACCGGATCATTCGCACGAGCATTTACCCGCTGATTCCCACCACCATTCCCATGATCATCCGCCTGCTCAAGCTCATCAACACTCCCACGATCATTCTCATCAACACTCATCTACCCGTTCACTCTCCACTCACTCTCACCTCCCCCCCGGAGCAGATGGCTCTCCTGTAACCTGGAGAAGTTTGCTGGCACTCGGTATTTCGGGTGGTATGGTTCCCTGCCCGTCTGCTCTGGTTGTGTTGTTGAGTATGGTTGCGATCGGTCAAGCTGGGTTTGGATTGGTGCTAGTATCTGCTTTTAGCTTAGGGTTAGCGGGCACTCTAACCATGCTTGGTGTGCTGCTGGTTAATGCCCGTCGTTTGTTTGAGCGAGTGCCAACGCAGTTTCGGTTTGCAAGAGTTTTGCCTGCCATGAGCGCGTTATTTATCACTCTGCTTGGTCTGGGTATTTCAGCGCAGGCAGTAATGCAAATTGGTCTGGTCAAAATATAGCGTTATGGTTCAGCGTTTTTACCTCACACTTGGTTTATTAATAGGGGCTGGCTTTCCCTTTCTGGTTGAGTCTACTGTTATCCTTCCAGCAGTGGGGGAGGTTGGATTGCGATCGCCCTCCAATGTAGACAGTAGTACTCCACTTTGCTACATCCAAATTGAGGGCAGCGGCATGACAGATGTCACCAGTATTTGCGGAAAAAATATTAGCAGCCCAACAGCGGGAATCAACAGCAGCACTACTTCTACGCCTCCGACCATTCGCCCCGCTGCGCCGCCCCCACCCAACTTTACTCCTGCGGCAACGGCTGGCAAATGCAACTTTCTGGATGCGAATGGTAAGCCTTGTCCAAAAACCGATGCTGACAAGCCAGATGCGACTAAACCTGATTTTCGCATCAGCCTTTAAATCTTGTTCAAAAAACGATGATGATAAGCCAGATGCGACTAAAACGGAACTGAGCAAACAATAAGCCCATCGAATTGCATTAAGAAACACAGCTATTCAACCATCCAGTTTTTGTTAATCTGGGATTACGATTGAGTGACTAAGTGCCAATAGAGGTAAGGGTTGATGGCTGCGACCGATTACAAAGACTACTACGCGGTGTTAGGGGTTAGTAAGTCTGTAGATGCGGATGAAATTAAAAAGGCATACCGCAAACTGGCACGTAAATATCATCCTGATATGAATCCGGGCGATCGCCAAGCAGAAAACCAGTTTAAACAAGTCAGCGAAGCCTATGAGGTGCTATCCGATCCAGATAAACGCCGCAAATATGACCAGTTTGGGCAGTATTGGAAGCAAGCAGACCAGCCGCGATCGCCCTCTCCTGGCAGCAACGTAGATTTTGACGGTGTTGAATTTGGGCGCTATGGCAGCTTTGATGAGTTTATCAACGAACTATTAGGACGGATGGGATCTGACCCTGGGTTTAGCAGTTCCAATCGCTATCGCACTTCCCCAGGAGCGGCAGGCGCTCCACCGGGCAGCACCGCAGGGCTAGACAGTGAAGCAATCTTAACGCTGACTATGGCAGAAGCATTTAACGGAGTGCAAAAGCGGTTGTCGGTG
>JBBSCL010000439.1:0-3834 GCA_038250345.1 Leptolyngbyales cyanobacterium | reverse complement strand
TTGCCCCCTAAATCCCCCAATTCTGGGGGACTTTGATTTTCTTGCTCCCCCAGAATTGGGGGTTGGGGGGCGAATTCCAATTCATATGCGTAAGTCCTGACCCTCTTTTATCGCTTTTTTTACTGCCTGAGATATGAATCATTACGCAAGCCATTGGATTGATGATTGGTGCCAAGATAACGGGTGGACTGATTGGTTTATCGATCGCTCGATTTACTGGGGTTTTCCGCCTCATGGGGTCATGCCGATGCCTATTCCATCTAAGGCAATGAGGGCGATTAAAGCCAAACAGGGGTTGTGCTTTGAAGAAAAAGTTTGGTGTATGGCGGCAGTGAGCAGCGCGATCGCGTCAGCATTATTCAGCTATCTATCATCTTGCCCTATGCCGTTAGTCGGCGCATTTGCTTTTTGTGCCGTGGTGACGGCTCGATTAGAAAACGAGGCATTTTAACCGAGAGTGTCATCCAAACAAAAATTCAATCGTTGAGTGCTTGGTGCAACTTATACAAATCCTCTTAGACTTGAATGGTTAGAGGATTTTTATTTTCTACTAACAGTTTTCTCTAACAACGTCTTGTTCCCTTCCTATCCCTCCTTTTGGTAAGTCGTTTATACTGAAAAATACGTTTGGTTATATTTATTTTATCTATCCAAATGGTTACACTTGCGGGAGATCAGCGTGTTGCCAGATGACCTGACCCAAAATTTATCGATCGCGGCTTGTCCAGTTCCGACTGAGCAGCTTCCCTTGAATGAATACGAAGATTTGAAAGAATCTTGGTTTTTTCGGTGGGCAACGTTCGAGCGATCGCCCTACATCGGCAAAATAATCTGGGTGTGGCTGTGGAGTTGGGCGATCGCGGCTCCCATCGCAGCGGCAAGTTTCCCGTTTGAAAAATATCCGGCTAAGTTTTTGCTCACCAGCGGCGGCGGAGCAATTTTTCTGGTACTGCTGGTTTTAAGCCGTCTTTACCTTGGCTGGTCGTATGTGTCTTCTCGCCTGATGGATACCAAGGTGTTTTATGAAGAATCGGGCTGGTATGACGGGCAAACCTGGATCAAGCCCGCAGAAGTTTTAGCCCGCGATCGCTTGGTAGTGAGCTATCAAATTCAGCCGATTCTAAATCGAATGCAGGGAACATTTGCAGTGCTAGCAGGTATTTTGGGCTTTGGCGCTATTGTCTGGCGTTTTTTGAATTAAGGTTTGGAAACTCAAGATTTAGGTAGTGTTTCAAAGATGTTGCTGAAGCGTCTAGACACCTGACCAACTGGGACTTCTACAGACCCAAACAACATGTCTAGAACACTACCCTTGCCCTCGTGCTCGTCGCTAGGGCTTTTTTACCATGAAGCAGGTTTTGCTATTCTCAACTTGTCTTTGTCCCGCTCTATAGCGGTAGCCGGTCTATCGATAGATGAGTGTGAAGTGAGGAGACGCGATCGCATGGATACAAAGCAAACAGTATCAACAGGTTTGTTTATCATTTGGGCTTTATCCCTACTGCCGCTTCCGGTGATTGCCCAATCTGCCCAACAACAGAGCCAACGAAGCGTCATCGTTCCGACCCAGCCCCTCGCTCCTAACTCCGTTTGTGCGTCTCAGTTGCCGATTGATATCAATCGCATCATCAGTCGCCTACCTGCTGTGCGCTGGGGCGTTCAAGTGCAAACCCTCAGCCCACCGACTACTCGACGAACACTCTACGCACGAAACGCCACGACGCTTTTGGCTCCAGCTTCCAACAATAAATTGTTTACGACTGCCGCCGCACTGCAAAAACTAGGAGCAACGTACCGGATTCGCACCTCGGTTACGGGCACCAGCACCAACTCATCTTTAGCAACTTTACGAATCATTGGTCGGGGCGATCCTAGCTTGAAGACATCGCACCTGAACCTGTTGTCACAGCGATTAAGCCAGCGAGGAATTCGTCAGGTAACGCTGCTAGTGGGCGATGACACCTACTTTCGGGGGGCTGCCACAAATCCAAATTGGGATGCAGACGACACGCTGCAAGGCTTCGGCGCACCGATAAATAGTTTGATGCTGAATCAAAACGGGATTGGGCTAACGCTGTTTCCTCAAACTGTGGGGCAACGGTTACGGGTGCAGTGGGATGACCCGACAGATATTCCCGATTGGCGATTGAATAATCAATCGGTCACGGTGTCCGCAGGGCAAGGAGAATTCGTGGAGGTGGCGCGCGATCGCACCCAACCCACCATCAACATTGAAGGACAACTCCGGGCTGGCTCAGCCTCAGAACCCGTCGCCACATCGATTTCCAATCCAGGAAATTACTTAATCCAAAAATTTCGCAATGCATTGACTCAAGCAAAAATTACGGTGATGCAAGCCACCTTGGTTAGAGCGACCCCTGCCCCTGCTGGAGAAGTCGAACTCGTTTCGTTAGACTCGCCCGTGTTGGCAGACCTGCTGAAAGAAACCAATCAGGAAAGCAATAACATCTACGCTGAGGTGCTGCTAAAAACCTTAGGCAGAGTCCAAAGTCCAGACAACCTGGATGCGAGAGCTAGCGGCATCACAGCGATTAAGCCGATCTTGTTTGCCGTGGGAGTGCCGCCCATGCAATACACGATGGTGGATGGATCGGGATTGGCGAGTAATAACCGTGCCAGCGCTGAGACATTGACTAAGACTCTGCAAGGCATGGCGCAGTCGCCCAATGCGCAGGTATTTCGGGCTTCGCTTCCGGTTGCAGGAGTGAGCGGCACATTGAAAAATCGCTTTCGCGGCACCGCTGCCCAAGGGAGACTGCAAGCGAAAACGGGGACGATTTCTGGAGTCACTAGTTTATCAGGCTATCTGACCCCGCTAAATTATCCGCCGATCGCCTTTAGCATTCTCACCAACTATTCCAACACTTCAACCGATACTGTGCGATCCGCCATTGATGAGATTGTCTTGCTGATGACTCGGCTGCGATCGTGCTAATTTTCGCAGTTCTAAATAGTGATGTAGATATTCTGTAATGATGCCGTGCATCAGCAAGCGTCGTGCTGAACCAAAAGAACTATCAGGCGCTAAAGGATTTCGATTCGCAATCACATGATTCCAGTTGTAGTCGCCTACGAGTTGACTAATATAGCAGCCAAAGTTTTCATCAAACTCTAATGACAACACTGCCCGTTCAAACTCATCGCTGGTTAGGCAAAGTGAATAGAACACTTTAAAAAGCTCGATCGCCGATTCCAAATCCAATACTTGCAGCCAGCTTCGTCGAGTCAGGTCAATGTTCAAATTAATCGGCTGAATGCTTTCATAACTTAGTCCATTTTGATGCACTTGTTGCAGCCAAATTGGGTTTTCCCGCTGAGCTTTGCTATAGTCCAGCACGAAATTATACAGAATTATATCGTGTTCTAAAAATGCATTCTCAGCTAAGTCATCAACTGTGCGCGGGTAAAGTTTAGATGATTCAATTGTTGGGTCAGGTCCATTCTCAATTAAGAAATTAACGATGTTAGAACCCAAGCAAATATGCCTCACAATGAGATAGCAAGCTTCCGGCGAAACAAAGTGCTTGAGAAACCATGCGGCAGAATGATGCATTAGCTCATAGTTGCTGAACTGAAACGGGAGTATCCGTTTCACCGTCATAATGATCGCCAGCAACGTATTGGCAATCAGTTTAATGGGCAGCAGCAAATAGGCTCGTGTCCAGCTTCTCAAATCCCGAATCATGTAAGCTTTAGCGATCGGATCAACCGGAATGGCAGTGTCTAAATACAGCGCATCCCAAGCGTTGGGATTGCGGCGATCGCGGGGTTCTGGGGTATAAGCTGGAGACTCAATGAGAGACTCACTTTGCG
>JBBSCL010000438.1:0-3847 GCA_038250345.1 Leptolyngbyales cyanobacterium | reverse complement strand
CGATTTGGTGTAGCGACATTTAGTGTGTAATGGCTTCTAACGTTTCTCCATCTGTATTGGCTTCTCCGAATCTGACCCAGTCTTCTGCTCACGAAGCGTCTAGTGTTTCCCGGCAGGAAAATCTAGCAAGGGCACACTCTGGGCAAACGAAATTAGAGTATGACGTAGCGATCGCCGGGGGTGGTATTGCGGGGCTAACCCTAGCCTGTGCCCTAAATGGCTCTGGGCTGCGCGTTGCCCTAATTGAAGCCAACCCTCTAACGGTAGGATTAGCCCAGCACCGTGCGTATGCCCTGACGTTACTAACGGGGCGGATCTTTTCGGGATTGGGGGTGTGGAAGGCGATTTTGCCGAAGATTTCTACCTTTAGCCAAATTCGGTTAGCTGATGAACATTCCCCAGCGGTAGTTAATCTCCAGCCCAACGATTTAGGGTTAGAACCAGGTTCAGCAGAACTGGGCTATGTGGGAGAACACGGCGTGCTGCTTCGGGCGTTGCAAGAGCGATTGACAGGAGCCGATTATCTAACCTGGTATTGTCCTGCGGCGCTAAGCCATGCCGACTACGGGAGCGATCGCGTCACGCTAACACTTGCTGATGCCGAAACCACCCAGCAAATTACCGCCAAAGTTCTGGTAGCTGCTGACGGGGCGCGTTCTCCTATTCGGCAACAGGCGGGAATTGCAACTCGCGGCTGGCAGTATTGGCAATCGTGTGTAACGGCGGT
Source organism: Leptolyngbyales cyanobacterium (assembly GCA_038250345.1). Taxonomy (GTDB): domain Bacteria; phylum Cyanobacteriota; class Cyanobacteriia; order Leptolyngbyales; family Leptolyngbyaceae; genus ULC077BIN1. Next base: position 3,120 of record JBBSCL010000438.1, on the reverse strand, counting down.
GATTCGCCCCGAAAAATCTCACGGCAATATCGCCCGCGAACACTTCTGGACGAGTGGGCCATTTGCCACGCTGCCGTTACCCGACAACCGCTGTCAAATTGTGCTGACGGCTCCCCATGCCGAAGCCACTGCGCTGATGCAAGCAGATGAGGCGGCATTTTTGGCGGAACTGGAGCGGCGTTACGGTGGGCAACTGGGCAAGCTGCAACTGGTGGGCGATCGCACGTTGTTTCCGGTGCGGTTAATGCAGAGCGATCGCTACACGCTGCCTCGACTGGCGCTCATTGGCGACGCGGCACACTGCTGCCATCCGGTGGGGGGGCAGGGGCTAAACCTGGGAATTCGTGATGCCGCCGCCCTGGCCGATGTGCTAAAGGCTGCCCATCAACGTGGCGAAGATATCGGCAATCTGCGAGTGCTGCGTCGGTACGAGCGCTGGCGCAAGTTTGAAAACTTGACCGTTCTAGGGTTTACAGATTTGCTCGATCGCTGCTTTTCAACCAACTGGTTGCCCTTGGTTACGGCTCGCCGTCTAGGGCTGCGCCTAATGCGGGTCGCTCGCCCCCTAAAGTTTTTGTCGCTGCGGCTTATGACCGGGTTAGGTGGTCGTCACCCTCAACTTGCCAAGCGGCAGCCTTAAACGGTGGTGCTTTTGGCTCTTTGCTTAAGGGGGCTTCTCCTCACGTTGGCATGTAGCAATAGGTTACAACCGTTGCCTGGTTGCGGGTGGAGGTCAGTGTAGCAATACGCGCAACATGGCGATCGCCCCCCATTACCCACCAATCGCCCACTAAGTAGATGGGCGTAATTAAATATATAGCGGTAGCCATGATCAATAGGACGCCTCCCTGTCATTCCCGCGCAGGCGGGAATCCACCCCCGAACCTATCAAGCAGATGGATTCCCGCCTGCGCGGGAATGACGCTGGCATGTCCTAAGCTTTATGACTATGGCTATACAATCCCTAAAGGCGCAAATGGGAAGGCGATCGCCAGCTATGCGTTTCAAATTTTTCGCTATTATGAGCAAATTTTGAGAGCAAGCCCTAGGGGTGAGTCGCTGCAACAGAAGGCGGCTTATGAGTCACAGGTGGAGCGAATTCGACTTTCTGTGGCTCGAACAAAGGTAGCTTTGGCTGAAGCGGTGGAAAAGTGATGGGAGCCTCAGTTTACGGTTTTGCGCCAGAGACTACAGAAACAATGAATTCAAACATCGGTCGGAAAACCTCAAAATATGAATTATCAAGTTTAGGAACTACTTCTTTGGCAAATTTAACTTTATCTCCTTTAAACTTGATAATTCTGGTTTTTTCCTCTGTGCGGAACCAACTCTCCGACCCTGGAGCTTCCCAGAAAATATGTTCTATACAAAAATGTGGCTTTGGCTTAATTTTTTCTATAGGGTTAGCTTCGTCCCAAACTTGATCCTTTAATGTATTTTCAGATATCGGAAGTAAAAAGGTATGAGCATTTTTATTGCTCAACTTCCTACACAATCCAAGTCCAATATCTGTTATTTGATTTTCACCACCTAATGCTCTCCAATCGTCATAAGCATCATCAAAGTCAAATAATGCGAAAAAATGTTTGTCGGTGTAAGTATTGAAAATCTCACTGCGAGCGAGTAGAGTCCTGATGAAACCTCGATCGAAAGCATCTTGAATTAGTATCGGAATATCCTTGTCTGGATACAGTTTTATATATGCAGTATTTAAGATACTAACGTCGGACGGTCCTTCAACAAATAATATTGGTCGTGTAGAAGAGCGAATCACATTGTCAATCAGGAGCTTGCTTTCGTCCTCAGAATACTGAATAAAACTGTTTGAAAGCTCGTTGACGATCTCCTTCTTAGTACGCTTTGTACAAGAAACATTAAAGTTTTCAATCTTGAAGAGACTGATATTCTGTTCTTCTAAAGAACATAAAGTTGCTGCACTGTGGCTACTCATCAAAACATGATTGTTCTTAGCAACAGTATCGGTAATGTCAAACACCTGCCTGAGAAAATCAAATTGCCATTCAGGATGAAGGAATGAATCCGGCTCATCTAGCAAGGTGATACAGTTGCGGTCTTTGAAAAGTTCGATAATGGAATAGATGTAGACCGACTGGAATTGACCGTCGCTGAAATGACCTATCGCTGCTTCGATGCCATGTTCTAGGGTTAGTGGAATCGAGATTTCTGCCAACATATCGAGGGTTTTTAGATTGTCAAGTTGGCGGAAAAGCTCCTGCGAACTGTAATCGCTGAACTCTTTTTGAATCTTAGTAATATCAAAGTACAGAATGTAGTGGTCTTCAGATGTAAAATAGCCTTCGGCTCGAACAGATCCATCAGTTGCTTGGCTAATACAGTTAGATAAACGATCGAGAAAAGTTCTGGTAATTCCTTCCGCTTTCCAATACCGATCGCTCCCATCGTTAAACTCAATATCAAAACGTGAATCAGTGGCGTAAGAAGGACGCTTCAGCACCAACTTAACTTCTGGTGCAGCGGTTTTGATGCCTAATTTTTGGCAGATAAATTGTCGTGCCTTATTATTGTCTTCCTGCATCAGGAGAACGGATAGCAGAAGCTGTTTGTATTCAGAGCCAATACCAATAAAACGTCTGCTTTCGTCGAATTTGGCATCTTTGATGCGATCGCGGAATGCATCTTCGTATCTTTGAACCAGACCTGTTACTGTGTCATTGTGACCAGAGTAGTAAATCAGTACGTTGTCTGGGAGTGGGATGTTTTTGGTGGTTTGCCGTTTTTTACCGCTGATTTTGAATTGGTCAGATGTCCAAGCTATATCAGTTTCTGCTCCATCAATTTCAAAGTTAATACGATAGCTAAAATCGAGATCAGCTTTCTTTTGATTCGACTTGTAAAGATGATGGAAAATTTCGATCAGCGCCTCAAATAAGTTTGATTTCCCGGTGCCGTTTTTGCCGACAAAGACATCGATAAAGCTGTTGCCATCAAAGTTCAGGGTGAAGTCTTTGAGGTTTTTGTACTGGCTGATGTAAACCGATTTCAGGCGCATGGCTTCCTCCTTACACCTGAGCCATCACGGCATTGAGCAGAGCGGACTGTTTGCCTGTGGCAGCGTCGATCTGCTGATCTAGGGCATTG
>JBBSCL010000437.1:0-3850 GCA_038250345.1 Leptolyngbyales cyanobacterium | reverse complement strand
GGAGTGGGTTTTGCTTTTTGATCCCAGCGCATATTGGCAATACGACCCTGGATTGTGGGCTGCCAGCTATCGTGATCGCTAGTGGGGCTAAGAAAGGTTTCAATACAGTCAATAATTTGATTGATGGTTACAGAGGTTGGCTGAGTGGGTAGCTTAAGAATTTTGATTTCAATCCTAAATAACACCCGCTTCATGCCTTTTGGCAGATCGCCGGGTTCGTATTCCACATCAAACACCTCATCGACTTGCCGACCACCGCTAGCAATCCCAATTTCTCCCTGATGCGGCTGCGACGATCGCAATGCCATGGTAATTTTGTCCTTCACTTTCATCTTAATTTGGTTCAAAATTGCAAAGTGAAAAACTTCTTCATCCATCCGCATTCGCAAATAGTCTAAATTAAATTCGCGAGAGTGAATCAGGTCAGGGTTTCGCTCCATTTTGCCGATAGTGTCAACGGCATATTTGAGCTTTTTTTGCAGCTCGCGATTTTTAAACGTTTCAAACTTAAGCTGTTTAGCCACTTTATCGATGCTGATCTTAGAAACAACTCCTAAACCAACCAAGAGTAGAAATAACCCACCAGATGTGGCTAACCACAAAGGGTTAGAGCCAGTATCGGCAGGCTTTGTAGATTGTGAGATCGCAGTGAGATTTTGTTTGACAGGTTTGCTAGTAGCTTTGGCTAGCAGAGGTTGCACAAGAAAAATAGGGACGGACATAGCGCTTTTTACCAAGAGGTTTGGTTCTATTTATAAAGAGTGCCCAAAATAGACGTACGGTTTACATATCTCCATCTAGGTGTAGCAAACTTTAAGAAAAAGGCTGTAGGGGCTGCGTCCTAATCGGGCATTGATGTCATAGCACTTAATAAAGTTGAAGACTTCTAGATATTCCCTCCAGCCAGAAACCCTATCTTTCTAAAGTTTACTCAACAATTCAGCTAACTCCCCCTCGCTAGCCTGATAAACCGTACTACAAAATTCGCAGGTTGCTTCAGCCCCGCGATCGTCTTGAATCATTTCCTCTAGTTCTGCCTGACCAAACAACTTCAAAGCATTTAGCACCCGCTCATGGGAGCAGCCACAGTGAAACCGCACCATTTGCACTTCTGGCAAAATGACCAAACCCATATCGCCTAGTAATTCATCAAAAATTGCCGGGATAGTTTTGCCAGCTTGCAGCAAAGATGTAAACCCAGCTAAAGTGCTGAGCCGAGATTCTAGCAACTCCACTAAAGCCTCATCTTGTGCAGCTTTCGGCATGATCTGAATCAGCAAGCCGCCCGCCGCCGAAACCCCTTGAGCATCTGTAAACACCCCCACCATCAGCGCCGAAGGCGTTTGCTCGGAGGTTGCTAGATAGTGGGTCAGGTCGTCCCCAATCTCACCCGACACTAGCTCCACCGTGCTGGAGTAAGGGTAGCCAAAGCCCACATCTCGAATGACATACACATAGCCGGTGCGTCCAACTGCGCCGCCCACATCCAGTTTACCGATCGCAGTCGGTGGCAGTTCCACTTCAGGATGGGTGACATAGCCGCGAACGGTGCCATCTAAGCCTGCATCAACGGTAACACCACCTAATGGACCATCGCCCTCAATCCGAATGTTGACTCTCGATCCAGGGCGTTTCATGCTGGAAGCAAACAAAAGTCCGGCTGCCATTGTCCGCCCTAAAGCAGCCGTAGCAACGTAGGAAAGTTGGTGTCGCTGCCGAGCTTCCTCAGTTAAAGCAGTGGTAATAACACTAACGGCTCGAATTCCACCCTCAGCGGCGGTCGCACGAATAAGCTGATCTGCCATGAAAACCTTAAAACATTTCGTTACAGAGTATGCTTCTATTCTAAGATCTTGAGGGAATGGCGGCGGAGATTTGAGCGAGAATTCGGCAGATTGGGGAAGTAGCAACGTAGAGAGACTCCGCAAATCGCTCCTAATCTATTGCGAAAGTCATCTAAATCCGTTAAAACAAGCAGCACGGATGCAGGATCAAAATTGCTTCCGAAATCGTGACTTGCGAGTATGTATAAACCAGCGTGGTATTGGGTGGAGTAACGGTCTATGTGTGGAATTGTCGGATATATCGGAACGCAAGCTGCCAGCGGAATTTTGCTAGAAGGGCTGCGAAAGCTAGAGTATCGGGGGTATGATTCGGCTGGTATCGCCACTATCCTTGATGACACGATTCACTGTGTTCGTGCCAAGGGCAAGCTGCACAACCTGCAAGAAAAGCTGGAAGGTGAGCACAATCCTGCCCAAATTGGCATTGGTCATACTCGGTGGGCAACCCACGGTAAACCGGAAGAATACAACGCTCATCCCCATACTGATACACAACGCCGGATTGCAGTGGTGCAAAATGGCATCATCGAAAACTACCGCGAACTGCGAGAAGAGTTAAAAGCATTGGGTCATGAGTTTCGCTCGGAAACCGATACCGAGACAATTCCTCATTTAATTGCAGAGGAGATGAAACAACTGGGGGATGATTCTGCTCCTACTCCCTTCTTTGCTGCTGTGCGACGGGCGGTGAATAAACTCCGGGGAGCGTTTGCGATCGCGGTCATCCACGCCGACTATCCCGATGAATTGATTGTCGCCCGTCAGCAAGCTCCTCTCGTCATTGGTTTTGGGCAAGGCGAATTCTACTGTGCTTCAGATACGCCAGCCCTAGTGCCCTACACCCGCGCCGTGCTGACCCTAGAAAACGGCGAAATTGCGCGATTAACTCCTTTGGGCGTTGAGGTTTACACCTTTGAAGGACAGCGGCTCAAGAAATCGCCCCGTACCCTCAACTGGAACCCCGTCATGGTGGAAAAACAAGGCTTCAAACACTTCATGCTCAAAGAAATTTATGAGCAGCCGGGAGTGGTACGAGCGTGTTTAGAGGCTTATTTGAATGAGCAGGGAACAGGGAACAGGGAACAGGGAACAGGGAATTCTATGATCGACCACGACCTGAAACCCGAAACCCGTTCGCGTAGCGTCTCTGAAGGAGTTAACCCGAAACCTTCATCCCCCGTTCGCCTTAACCTTCCCGCTGACCTTTACACCGATCTACAACAAATTCAGATTGTTGCCTGTGGCACCAGTTGGCACGCGGCGTTGGTGGGCAAATATTTGTTAGAGCAATTGGCAGGAATTCCGACCCAAGTTCAATATGCTTCTGAGTTTCGCTATGCGCCCTCGCCGCTGACTCCCCACACGCTAATGATTGGCGTGACTCAATCTGGCGAAACCGCTGACACGCTGGCAGCGTTAGAGATGGAAATTCGGCGGCGTAAAGAGTTGACTGCCGACTATCAACCACGCTTGTTAGGCATCACGAACCGTCCCGAAAGTTCTTTGGGAGATTTGATCCCCAATATTATTGATACCCATGCGGGCATTGAGATTGGGGTGGCAGCAACCAAAACGTTTTCGGCTCAGTTGGTGGCGTTCTATTTGCTGGCGATCGATCTGGCTTATCACCGCAACACGCTTTCAATAGATCAATTGGAAAAGCTGCTGGATGGTTTGCGACAACTTCCGGCTGAGATTGAAATGATTTTGGAAAGTCAGGAACGCTATATTGAGGAACTGGCGCATGACTTTGCGGAAACTCAGGATTTTATCTTTTTGGGTCGCGGCATCAACTTTCCGATCGCTCTCGAAGGTGCGCTGAAACTGAAGGAAATTAGCTACATTCACGCGGAAGGCTATCCCGCTGGCGAAATGAAACATGGTCCGATCGCCCTGCTAGATGCCAAAGTGCCCGTAGTCACGATCGCCATGCCGGGAACGGTGTTTGAAAAAGTGCTGTCGAACGCCCAAGAAGCAAGAGCGCGGGATGCTCAACTGATCGGCGT
>JBBSCL010000436.1:0-3852 GCA_038250345.1 Leptolyngbyales cyanobacterium | reverse complement strand
CAACTGCACGCTTGTGTTGTCCTAAAACCATGGGTTCCTCCTTTCATCTCGCAACCACAATCGGCTGCAAAGATGCGGTTACTTTTGTATTTCACACTACCATCCTAGATTTAGGCTCCCTGTCTTCCATCGACCCCGAGGGAGATGCCCTATCCATCTTTTTAGATAGATTTGCAAGATCGATTTGTTAGGCTGCTTCATCTCTCTGTGGGGATGGTATTTGGAGCCTATCGCTCTTTATCCAGCTTTCAGCTATTTCCAATTTTTAGACCGACATATTGATCTGAAAACGTGGGTATTAGGGGTCTTTTGGCAATATCTGAGTATCCTTGACAAGCCAGTTTGGGAAGAGATTCAAGCTCGACACCTTATCCTTATAATGCGCGAATCATCATAAATCTGTGAAGTTTATGCATTTTGTGCATAAACCTGGTATTCTCTCTGTAGCGTGGCTTATGCGTTTAATGCATAATATATTCGTGGACTTAAAGGGATAAACCTATGAACATCAATTTGCGCGGTGCCCGTGAGAGAGCAGGACTGAGTCAAGCAGAACTTGCAGCTATACTTGGGCTTTCTCAAGCACAAATAAGTCGGTATGAACAAGATCCGGGAGCCATACCGACTGAACTCTTACTTCGTTGGGCGCAAGCATTAGGAACAGATATTCAAACTTTGATGGTAAGCGCCATCCCATTACCCCCTCCTGTTGATGCAGGTGATCCATATCTACAATTGTGGCGAGATTTGAATTTGCTTGAACAGTATGTGACTGATTTTTCTTTAGATGAAGAACTCAATATTCCTAACAAACCTCCAATCCCACATGATGTTATTAAGCAAATTCATCGTTATCGTCAAAAGCCAAATTTAGTATTAGTAGGGCGATTCGATTCGGGAAAATCTCATTTGGCTAATACCTTAATGGGGTCAAAAGTACTACCTTCACAATATCAACCTGCTACCAGAGTCATTACGTTTGTAAGGCATATTAGCGATCGCCCATCTTGGTTTCAAAATCAAGTTGGCATTCTAGCTGAAGATGTTTGGCCAAGAGATGAAAAAGGAAATCAGATTTTTGACTTAACTTTATTAGATTCTCAAAGTTGGATTGAAAGACATTGTGTTAAAGCTGGTTCTTTAGACGTTCTACGACAGCATGGTGTACACGATCATCTCAGTGAAACTGAGATTGAAGGACACTCAGCAATTGTGTACGTTGACTCACTACTTCTTAAGTCATGTAATATCGTAGACTTCCCTGGTTACTCAGATCAAGCTGATCAAACATCAGAAGATGTAAAGAAAGCAAGCAGTGCTGTTCAAATTGCCGATCTGATTTTATACACGGCACCAGTCAATGGTTTCATGAATGCCGAGGATTTTAGCCGACTCAGTTATTTACTAAAAGTGTTGCCATCACCTGAGACTTATAGTGAGGAGTTTCCAGTACTTGGAAATTTATTCATTGTCGGTACTCACGCTAATCCAGCTATTTCAGGCTCAGACATCAGTTCAATTCTTCAGACTGGTTCAATTAGGCTTTACAAACACATCAATGAAACAGTTCTTGCAGAGCGTAGTAAGAGTATTAATCGCTCTATCGAAAAGGAGAATTTGCAGATGCGTTTCTTTGCCTTCTGGGAAGAAACACCTCGCCGTTGGGAGAGTCTGAAAAAAGAACTGGTTATAATTCTTAGTCAATCTCTTCCTAAAGCCCGAAGAAATAGAATTGACTGTGAAATTAAATTACTGAAAAATGAAGTTCCAAATCAAATTGCCGAGAAAATTTGTGCCTATGAACAGACAACATCTGAGTTAGAACAACGTCAACGAGAACTTGATAAGCTAGAGCAAGAAGAACCCGAAAGGCTAGCTTTGCTAAAGCAGAGTCGTCTTAAACTTCAAAGACGTATTGCAGAGTTGCGTGGTAACACCCAAGACTCTTTCCAGCAGACCTATACCAGCTTGGTTCATGTTGCTGCTATTGAAACGATGATTCGCGATCGCTATAAAGACAAAAAGGATGCGAAAGAGTATGCAGCAAGCTATCTGGTTGAGCAACTCCAAGGTAAACTCGAAACCTACATTAAGGAAAATTCTAATTCCCTGAAAGCTGATATTGATGAGTTTTTGGATGCCTACGAAGAAGTATTTCTCAAACTTCCGAAGCTCAATCTTGGCTCTGTTTCCATACCGTTCGACTCAAAGGGAGCATTTATAGGTGGTCTTGCGGGTGTGGGTGGTGTTGGTGCGCTTGCTTTTTGGGCTGCCTCATTGGGCAACCTTGGCACTTACATCCTGGTTGCCAAATTTGTTAGTCTTCTCTCTGCATTAGGTATTAGTATTGGTGGTGGTGTTGCGACAGTTGTAGCTTTCGTTGCTGCTATTGGTGGTCCAGTCACATTAGGAATAGGGTTAATTGCGACGGCTTTTTCTCTGGGTTTAGCCCTATTTGGGGAGTCATGGGAGGGTCGTTTGGCGAAGAAAATTTTTAGCCACTTTGAGGAACAAAAATTATTACATAAATTTCTACAAGGTAGCGATGAGTATTGGCAAGATACGGCTAAAGCTTTTGAGAAGGGAGCCGATGCAGTTGAGGAGCAATTTCAAGAGTATATTCAGCATCTTCTAGAACTTTGCTCCAATGACGAGACATCTAGTAAAAAGGTTGAGAATATTCTGCTTTCTCTCAGAGAGTTAAAGGATTTTTTCGCCGGAATTCCCTGGAGGGGGTTTATGAGCTAGCAAACGCTCTATCTGTACGCATCTGAGATTGCCTGTTGTCGTTGAAGTCTATTATTGAGCTGCTTGAGCCTGAGTTGGAGTGAACTACAGCCATATTGGTAGGTTAGGCTAATAGGAATGACTAATAAACAAATAATCTGTGTATCCTAGTATGTCTCTCTCTCAATTACTTCCTGTTGTCAGTCAACTGTCTCATCAAGATAAACTACGACTCATCCATTTTCTTCTAGTAGCGGTAGCGAAAGAAGAGGGTTGTGAGCTAGAAGATGCAACTGTCAGCCAGCAACAAGAAGAGGTACTACTAAAGCAGTTAGTATCTACGGAAGCAGTTGTGTGGTCACCTTATGAAGCACACGAAGCTGCTCAAACACTTTCAGATCTTTTAGTGGCAGCAAGGCAAGAAGATAATGCTTGACGGTAGACGATTTCCTTTTACCGAACGTACTAATAATCTCGGTCTGTCTAGCACCTTGCCATATTTACCAGTCACGCTGACATACAGAAATCATTCTGTAGAGGCGATGGCCTTGCTAGATACAGGTGCAAGCGTCAATGTGTTGCCCTACGAGGTTGGTTTGCAATTAGGGGCAGTTTGGGAAGAGCAGACAGTGCCAATCCAGTTGAGTGGCAATTTAACCCAGAGGGAGGCGCGAGGTTTGGTACTATCAGCCACAGTTACCGAGTTTCCCTCCGTTCTGCTTGCTTTTGCTTGGACACAATCGCGAGAAGCTCCATTAATATTGGGGCACACGAATTTCTTTGCAGAATTTGATGTGTGTTTCTATCGTGCTGCCCTTGCCTTTGAGTTGCGTTTGAGAGCAAAATAGCGTATTAGCCAGCAGCCAACACTGCGTTGGTGCAGACGGAACAGAGGCTATCGGTGAGAGTTCAAGTTTGTCTGCCGCTGCACAACTTCACTGTCAGATCGATTTGTTAGATAGAGGTTGCGGTAGAGCGGTTTGGAGATGCTGCCTACAGCAGAGCTATTTACGACCCCACAAAACAGGGTTCCGTATTTTTTGATACAGAGCCACCGTTTAATTTGCGCATCAATTGGATAGAGACTCTCATTAGTATTTAGATGCCTGATCTCCCCACCGGGTT
>JBBSCL010000435.1:0-3856 GCA_038250345.1 Leptolyngbyales cyanobacterium | reverse complement strand
GGGTGATGTTCAGGATCATGAATATCGGCAGGCGATCACGGCAGCGGGAACGGGCTGTATGGCGGCAATGTTGGCGGAGCGGTATCTGTCGGTGAATGACTTGGTGCAAGAGTTTCACCAAACGAAAGAAGCGGAAACCCACGCTGCGGAAACGCCCACCAAAAAAACGGAGGATGAGCAATCGGGTGAGTTTGACCCTGCTGCAACTCGTCATGCTGGCGGTTATGCGTTGCGGAAGCTCTATCACGAGAGCGATCGCCCGATTCTTGTCTTCTATTCTTCACCCCAGTGCGGTCCTTGCCACACGCTCAAGCCGATGTTCAGCAAAGTGATTGATGAGTATGACGGCAAAGTTTACTACATCAACATCGACATTGAGCAAGACCCCGATATTGCGGAAGCTGCTGGCATTGTCGGAACTCCTACAATTCAGGTGTTTAAGCACAAAGAAAAAGTGGCTGAGTTAAAAGGCGTGAAGCAAAAGAGCCAATATCGTGAAGTGATTGAGGCAAATCTGTAGGAGCGCCTACTTTTATCTAGGATGAATGCGGGGATGGAGCAAGCGATCGACGGGTTCACCGTCTCTCAAGTGTTGCTGCACTATTTCAGCCACATCTTCTGGCTTGACTCGGCAATACCAAATGTCATCGGGCAACACGCGCACTGTTGCCCCCATATTGCACTGTCCCTGGCATTCACTTGCAATCACTTCCACATCTACAACTGGGCTTGCCTGAAATGCCTGCAAGACTGCCTCAGAGCCGTTCCGCAAGCAGTTCACATGTTGACAAACATACACTCGCTTCATGGGTCATCTCGATCATCATTTGCCAAATCCTTTACCCCGATTCTCTGAAGATGTGCCGATACAGCGCTGAATTTGTGCCAACAGCGTGTCGTGATCTAAGCCTTGACCAATCAGCACCAACTGAGTTTTGGGTTCGCCTTTCCAGTCGTCGTCATCTAGTGAAAAGCGCTTGCCGCTCAGGTGAAAGATGTGGCGCTTGGGGCTTTCTTGAAACCACAGAATTCCTTTAGCGCGAAACACACTGGCGGGTAGCTGGTTATCTAAAAAGTGCTGAAATTTTTTGATGTCAAACGGGCGATCGCTCTGAAACGATACTGAGGTAAATCCATCTTCTTCCAGATGGTTAGAGTGGTCGTGATGATCATGTCCGTGAGCATGGTCGTGGACGCACTCGTTATGCTCGTGATTGCAGTCCGAATGATCCTCGTGATTATCGTGTTCAGCATGGCTATGCCCATTATCATGGTGATCATGAGTAGCTTCTGGCTCTTCATCCTTAAAATATTGATCTGACTCGAATAGACCCACACTGAGAATGGCAGATAGCGGCACCTCTCCTTTCACCGATCGCAAAATCCTTGCGCCCTCTTTCATTTCACGTAGACGAGCTTCTAGATGGGTGAGCTTCTCCTCATCCACTAAATCCGCTTTATTGATCAAAATAATATCGCCATAAGTAATCTGGCTAATGGCTGCCTGACTGTTAAACAAATCCAGGCTAAAATTTTCGGCATCAACCACGGTGATGATGGAATCTAACCGGGTCATGTCCCGCAGTTCGGTTCCTAAAAAGGTCAGTGCCACGGGCAAGGGATCAGCCAGCCCCGTTGTTTCCACCACCACATAATCAATATTGTCCTTGCGCTCTAGCACCTTATAGACCGCTTCCACCAAATCGTTATTGATGGTGCAGCAGATGCAGCCATTGCTCAACTCCACCATGTCATCGCCTGTGGCAACGATTAGCTCATTATCAATGCCAATCTCACCAAATTCATTCACCAGCACAGCAGTTCGCACCCCTTGCTGATTAGTCAAAATGTGATTCAGCAGGGTCGTTTTGCCGCTGCCCAAAAATCCGGTAATGATGGTGACAGGCAACCCAACTTTGGGCGTATCCATGACTGAAGTGAGAGTTGATGCAGATTGCATAGCGTCAATGACCGAAAACGTCAGAAAATAACAAGTAGTAAAGACTAGCGCTGTGCCAGTCAAAATACTGCTTTCATTATTGCCGATCTTCTTGTAGTCTGACAGTTCACAATTTGATTCGGCGCTCACCCTAGCCCTCTCCTAATGGGAGCTACCGTGTACACATAAGTGATTGAATCTAGCTAAGCCCTCGCCAAACCGCCCCCTTAGCCCCCAATTCTGGGGGGACAAGAGTTTTCAAAGTCCCCCAGAATTGGGGGATTTAGGGGGCTAAACAGGGCAAAACGAAGACAGACAGACTTGTGTGTACCCCGTAGCCCATTGGAAGAGGAAACCAGAAGATCACTGATACCCAACCCCTTATACCTAACTCCTAACTCCTATGCCACTCCAGATTTACAACACTCTCACCCGCCGTAAAGATTCCTTTCAGCCGCTAGAACCGGGTAAGGTGCGAATGTATGTCTGTGGCGTGACGGTCTATGACTATTGCCATTTAGGACATGCGCGATCGTACATTGTCTGGGATATTGCCCGGCGCTATTTGCAATGGCAAGGCTATGCCGTGGAGTATGTGCAAAACTTTACGGATATTGACGACAAAATAATTCGGCGATCGCAGGAACTCGGCATTCCCTGGCAAGAGATTACGCAGAAGTACATCAACGCTTACCAGGAAGATATGGGGCGGCTGAATGTGCTACCTGCGGATGCTTACCCCAAAGCGACCGAGGTGATCCCCGAAATTATTAACTTGATCAAAACGCTGATTGAGCAGGAGTATGCTTATACGGCTTCGGGGGATGTATATTATGCCGTCGAACGCTTTCCCACTTACGGCAAACTGTCGGGGCGCAAGCTAGATCAGATGGAAGCGGGAGCTAGCGGACGAGTAGACGAGGAAGAAGGTCGCAAGCGCCACCCGTTTGATTTTGCCCTGTGGAAGGCGGCAAAACCGGGTGAACCAGAGTGGGAATCGCCCTGGGGCATGGGACGACCGGGCTGGCATATTGAATGCTCGGCAATGGTGAAAAAGCTGCTGGGCGATCGCATCGATATTCACACGGGCGGCGAGGATCTGGTGTTTCCGCATCACGAAAACGAAATTGCCCAGTCGGAAGCGGCGACGACGAAACCCTTGGCGAACGTGTGGATGCACAACGGCTTCGTCAAAATTCGGGGCGACAAAATGTCCAAATCCCTGAAAAACTTCACCACGATTCGATCGCTGCTGGAAACTACCGATCCAATGGTAATCCGGCTCTTCGTGCTGCAAGCCCAGTACCGCAGCCCAATCGACTTTACCGACGAGGCGATCGCGGCGGCTGAAAACGGCTGGAAAACTCTGGAAGAGGGCTTTAAGTTCTTTGACCAAGTTTCAAACTTACCGGGATGGTCAAACAAGCCGCCGGACACTCTACATTTGGAATCAGTCGATCGCTTCAACCAAGCCATGGATGATGATTTCAATACGCCGATCGCTCTCTCGGTGTTGTTTGAACTGGCAAAAGACTTACGACGGGAAAAAAATTTACTGATTCATGAAGGTAAAACACCAACGCCAACAGAGCAGTTGCATCAAAAGTGGTGGACTTTAATTGATCTGATGTGTGTTCTGGGATTGATGGAGAAACGTCCAGAGATTTCTGAGCTAGAAATGGGTTTTAGCATTGGAATGGAGCTTGGATTGAGCGAGAGTGAAATTGAAACCTTGATCCAGCAGCGGCAGGATGCCCGAAAAGCGAAGAATTTTGCCGAGGGCGATCGCCTTCGCGATCAGCTTGTGGCAAACGGCATCACGTTGATTGACCAGCCCAGTGGTATCACCCGCTGGTATCGGGCATAGATCGGCTACACTTTGCTACTACGGACTGTTTTTATAAGTGGCGATCGCCC
>JBBSCL010000434.1:0-3859 GCA_038250345.1 Leptolyngbyales cyanobacterium | reverse complement strand
TCCATGTGCTTAAAGCGCGACCAGCGCAGGTCTTCGTAGGGTCTGTCTTGGATCGTTGCCCTCTGGAAACACACACCGCTCCATCGGACGTTTAAGAGTCCTGGCTTTGTTCTCCTCCAGCGTGTGCAGCTCATCCAAGCGCCGCAAAAACAGTAGATAAGTAATCTGCTCAATCACCTCCAAGGGATTCGAGATGCCACCTGACCAAAAGGCATTCCAAATTGTGTCGATTTGCGATCGAATTTCGCCAGTTAGTATTCGGGTTCCTTTACACAGGTTGGTTAACCCAAACGTTCAAGAGAGAGTGTCAGAAGGGAGTCTGTCCCCACCAGAACCTTGAACTGGGTTTCTGAATAGGCATTAGCACATAAACAGTTTACAGCTAGCCTTTAGCATGGCAGGCTAGAAGTCATTCTTTTGTTGATTGCCTGATGACTCCTGAACAAGAGCAAGCCGTTTTAGACCTCCGCACTCGTAACGTTGCGCCAAAGCAAATTGCCCGACAGCTTGGGCTACGTCCGGCGGAGGTGAGCGCCCTGATTAAAACCCAAGCCGAACAAGCTGCAATGGCTCGGCTGGCGGCTGGAGAGTTAAGCCCACTTTTTCAATGTTTAATTAATCAAAATTGCTTAGGCGATCTATTACCAGAACCCCAAACGGAGGGCGCGATCGCTCTCTCGCCCAAATCAGAAGAAGAAGCTGAGGCGGGATTAGCAGTGATAGTCTTATCTCGTAAAGTAGGCTTTAATCGGCTCGAAGTTTGCACCTATCTGGTCGATTTGTGGTGCTTAGGCGTAAAAGATGCATCAGGTCCGCGACTGATGAACCCCAGCACTTACAAAGACTTTATAGAATTTGCCTACAATCCCTTTCCTGCGGGATCAGAAGAAATTCCTTTAGAACTGGCTCAAGCGATCGCATTCGGTGGCATTGAATATGCGAAAACTCTAGGCTTCCAACCCCATCCAGATTTTGAACAAGCGCGATCGCAGCTAGGAAAGTGGGACGGAACGCCCGTTTTGAACTTTGGGCGGAACGGCAAGCCCTGCTACATCAATGGTCCATATGATGACCCAATCAAAACCCTCAAAATTCTTCGTGAAACCGTGGGCGAAGGAAATTTTAACTTTATCTTGGGCGATGGAGAATAAAGACTGATCAACCGGTGGATTCCCAAATAATACCTTTGGCTTTGGCTTAGGGTTCTGGCTGTCTTGAACCCATCGCCATTTGGACGACAAACGACATGCCTCCAACTTGGTGATAGCGATCTGCCCAAGCTCGAATGACTTCATCGAGTTCTTCAATTGCCTGCTCAACGCGATCGGGAGGAATATCCAACTCTTCCAGAATCCGCATCACTTGAGGATGGCGATTTGCCCAATCGTTCATCAGGCGAAAATATTGGGCGGTGTCTTCGACCATGATGAACGTGCGCTCTTCTTCCGCAGCGGGAGAATAGGAGACGCGAGTCAGGGCGTAAAACGGCATCCCCCAAGGCGAATCAATCCGAGTAACGGTGCCAGAATAGATGAGACGGCGTTTAATATGCTCTGCTAGGGCTTCGCTGAGTGGCATCCGGCGATCGCTGGGCAATTCCTCTTGCGATCGCCCATGCAAAAACTCAATCAGATCCAAAAACTGAAAGGAGTTAATAATCTGAGCATCTGGCAAACCGCTAGCACCTAGTTTTTGTTCAAGCTGCCGCTTTTCTTCAGAGGTTAAACTAGAACCTGCAATTCGCGATCGCCCCGGCTGCCAAGAAAACTGCTCCATCCACACATACGGAAACTGAATCAAATAGCGAGGCTCTTGAGAACCTAGCATTTTCAGCAGCTTACCTTCCGTTAAAGCTTCTCGAACTTCCTCTACGATCGCCTTGACGCGCTTTGGCTCAATGTGATGCAAGTGCCCCGTCATTCGGAGATTGTGTTCTTGCTCCAAATAAGTCATATAAATGGCACACTTTGCCGCTGTTGCTGCCGCGTCTAAAAAAGCGCCGTGTCGGTGCCCACCCGTTCGCATAGCGCTAAACGCTAAATAAAGCATGATTTGATCCATCGCACTTGGACTAAGGCGTTTGATCAAATCGATATCATTGGTCATGTTTAAACCGCTATTTCTCTAAAACCGTAATGCCATCAGTAGCTTGGTTGCAAGGCTTCTGCCTCATCATAGTTCCACTTTGTTAGTAGACGAGTGATTTTTTACAGACAGATAGTAGTTTCATAATTCACCTTGCAAGCAGCTATTGCCTAATTATCTTAAATAAACAGGCTTTGAAGCTTTTGCTTTTAGGCGGCTAGCCTTTAGTTAGCATAGTATTTCCTAAATCTATAGGACTTACGCACTCGCCCCCTAAATCCCCCAATTCTGGGGGACTTTGATCTCTAGTTCCCCCAGAATTGGGGGTTGAGGGGCAAATTTCGGTTGATTTGCGTAAGTCTTAAATCTAGTTGCATAGAGCTGATTTCGCTTCAAAAATATCAGATTTCGCCGCTTTAACCCTATTTCGGTTGTTCCTTAATTCCATGCTGCGGTAGCGGCGGATTTAGTTAGATGACACCCTGCCCGACCTACGCGAACTGCCAAAGCAACGCTTCGCGATCGCTTAAGCTTTACAATAGTACCTGCCTCAACAGCAGTAAGTTTTCGTAGAACCCCCTCTCTAGCCTTTCTAAACAGCTTTTACTAACCTTCACCAACCAACTATTTCTTAATAGCGCTAGCAGTTGGCTGTTAATCTCCGTAAAAAACCTCATTCCTCGATTTATCATACTGAGAAGACAGTGTTTTTCAGGGTCTAGTGGGGCAATCTAAGCTGAAGACTTTTAACGGTCCCCCAATTCTTATTGCAAGGTTTGCATCCCGTGAATTACCTCGATTCAGAACATCCAAAAGTTCTTGTAGTAGATGATCATCTCTCTAGCCGGATGACGGCAGTTGCGCTGTTGTCAATTGAAGGCTACGACGTGATCGAAGCTGATAGTGGTCCTAATGCCTTGGAAATGGTCAATTCTGGTAATCCAGATCTGATTTTGCTAGATGTAATGATGCCGGGGATGGATGGGTTTGAAGTGTGTCGCCGCCTCAAACAAAATGACCATACCCGCCTGACCCCGATTGTATTCATCACCGCATTGGACGATCGCCGTTCCCGATTGCGCGGCATCGAAGCGGGGGGCGATGACTTTTTGACCAAACCGTTCGATCAGCTAGAGCTATCGGCACGGGTTAAATCACTGATTCGGCAAAAGCGCCTGAATGAAGACCTAGACCATGCAGAAAAAGTCTTATTCTCGATCGCGCGCACCATCGAAAGCCGTGATCCTAATACTGGTGACCATTGTGAGCGTCTAGTCACTCGCGGAAAAGCCTTTGGCGAATTTTTAAAGCTTTCCCGTGGAGAAGTTCGCGATTTAATGTGGGGTGGCTATTTGCATGATATCGGCAAAGTGGGCATTCCAGATGCCGTTTTGCTAAAACCAGGAAAACTCACCCCAGATGAATGGGAGATTATGCGCCAGCACGTTTCTATTGGGGAGAAAATTTGCCAACCCTTACGAACCATGCGTGGTGTAGTTCCTATTATTCGCTCTCACCATGAGCGCTGGGATGGTTCGGGCTATCCCGATGGGCTGGTTGGCGATCAGATTCCACGCCTAGCCCAGATCTTTCAACTGATTGATATTTATGATGCTTTGACCAGTGAGCGTCCTTATAAACGTGCCTTTACTCACACTGAAGCGCTGGATATTTTGGACGAAGAAACTGCCAAAGGATGGCGTAATCCAGAGTTGATGTCGAAGTTTAAGGCATTTATTCTGTCAACGCCAGAAGATGCCGCCACTGCGAATGC
>JBBSCL010000433.1:0-3865 GCA_038250345.1 Leptolyngbyales cyanobacterium | reverse complement strand
TTGCTTAAACACTCATCAATCCGAATCTCTGGTGCGTTATGTGGCACAAGGGGAGGGATTAGACCGTGAGCTGGGCATCAAGGGCAAGCGCGGCATCCTGCGATCGATGGCAACCAGAGCCGCGTTTTTGACTGACCCAACTCATCGGATTGTCTTTCACTTCACCCCCAAGCATTGCTCCTGGCTGAATCAAATTGAAATTTGGTTTGGTATCTTAATGCGCAAGTTACTCAAACGAGGCAATTTTCTCAGTCAAGCTGACTTAAAAACCCGGATTCTTGAGTTCATCGACTATTTCAATCGCACGATGGCGAAACCCTTCAAGTGGACTTACAAGGGTAAGGCTCTAGCAGCATAAAAAGAGTTGTCGAACTTAAGCCATAGACTACTAGATTGGTCGGTGGTCACTTTCTGTAAAGATGATTCTGAGCGCATTTTGGCAAGTACTGTTGATTTAGGAGAGGCAGGCAACGAGATCTCTTCTTTACACGGTAGTCTAACGGGAACCGTGGTGAAGACAGGGCAGCCTTTGTTAGTGGAAGATGCCACAGCCTGTACAGATTATGGCAATGCGCCAGAAGGGTATCGAGCGTATTTAGGAGTTCCCCTGCGGACTCCTGCGGGTGAAGTGATTGGTACTATTTGTTCGTTTCAGCATCAGCCGCGCCGCTTCACTGAGGCAGAAGTGCAACTGGCAGAATTGTTTGCCGAACGGGCAGCAACGGCAATTGATAACTACCACCTTTATCAGCAACAGCAGCAAGTCAACGACCAGCTTGAGGCAGAAATTAAAGACCGTCGTCATGCCCAAATCGCTCTGCAAGAAAGTGAAGAAAAGTTTCGTCAGCTTGCCGAGAATATTGAGCAAGTTTTTTGGATACGCAGACCTGATGGGCAGATCCTTTATCTCAGCCCTGCTTTTGAACAGGTGTGGGGACAATCTTGCCAACAGTGGCTTCACGATCGCAGCCTGTGGTCAGCCTCGATTCACCCCGACGATCGCAGCCGAATGCTAGAAGCCCAACGGCTTGGTCAGGGGAAAGTGGATGAAGAATATCGCATTGTTCGATCTGATGATTCGATTCGGCTGATTCGAGATCAGTCATTTCCGGTGCCGGATGGTTCAGGGAATATCTATCGCATTGCCGGGATTGCCGAGGACATTACCGAACGCAGACACGCCGAGCAGAAAATGGGAAAAGCGATCGCCGCTCTAGCAGAAGTGGGCGAATTAGCCGCGATGATTGTGCATGAAGTTCGCAATCCTCTAACTACGGTACTGATGGGATTAAATGCAATCAGATCGATAGAATTGCCAGAATCAGTTCAAGAACGCCTTAACTTATCGCTAGAAGAAGCAGAACGCATTCGGAACCTGTTGAAGGAAATTTTGCTCTACGCCAAACCACAAGCGCTTCAGCCTTCTGAGCTAGAGATCAATGCATTCATTGGCGATACTCTGGAGAGCATTCGCATGATGCCTGCAATCAGTCGGAGAATTGATTTTGTACCAGCGCCCCATCCCGTCGGGGTTTTAGCCGACAAAGATAAGTTGAAGCAGGTGTTTATCAATTTATTAGACAATGCCTGTCAAGCACTCTCTGCTGAAAGCGTTACGAACGCGGATGCAAAAATTACCTGGACTGTAGAACCCGATTTAGTCACTAACTCGGTCTACATTCGGATACACAATGGCGGCAATCCAATTCCTCCTGAAGCGCTGCCAAAGCTGATGAAACCTTTTTTCACTACAAAATCCTGTGGAACAGGGCTGGGGTTGGCAATTGTGAAACGCATTGTGGATGCCCATTCTGGAGAATTGATGATTACCTCCAATGAGGCTGAAGGAACCCAAGTCAGCATTAAATTTGCAATTTTGATTTAAGCCCTTGGTTCACAGAGCTTTATCGAGAAACGACATTAGCTGCTTCCTGTGCAGCCGCCAGCCCATTTGTAGATGCCGCCTCAGCTTTAGGGTAAGAACACTTCACAGTAATTTTAAGGCTACTTTGTGCTTTGCCACTGGCAATATAAGGCACTCCTGCATCGACGCTCAAATTCACGCCAAACTCTAACGTGACTTCATCAATATTGGCAACACCACAATTTTTGAATGCATTCATACAGTAGTAAGCATAGGTACGAATCGTATTCTGCATGAGCTGCATGGATTGTGCTGGATCGATCCGAGCAGGTTTAAAGGTTGGCAATCCTTTTTGTCCGGTGCGTCGTTGTTCTAGTGCTAATTCGGGAGAGATAGTTGGGCTATCGGTATTGTCTTGGGCTTCGATGTACAACATCATGCCATCATCAAGTTGCACAGGAATAAGCTGAGTCATGGTAGTTTCCTTTGAATTGTAGATGCGCCTTGAGTATTCCCTGAAGATATGAATGGTGATCAGGGGTAAAGCCCCTTATGGGAAAGGCATGGTGATGTATCCTGCGGAACTGGTATTGATTTTGGCGGCGCTCTTAGATTATGGAATTGGCGATCCCTGGGATTGGTGGCACCCGGTTCAAGTGATGGGCTGGCTGATTTCTCGCTATACACAACTGGCTTTGAAAGCGCTTAATTCACCGATCGCGCTGCGATTGGCTGGCGTTGGACTGGGAGTGGGATTAATCGTGGGCAGTGGTTTGATCGGCTGGCTGATTGTTGCTGGAGCAAAGCAGTTTCACCCTTTAGCGGGTTTGGCAACAGAGGTGATTTTGCTGGCAAGCTGTTTTGCCGGACGAAGCCTGAGAGATGCGGCAAATGAAGTGTTAGAGCCGTTGCAAGCAGGGAATTTGGCAGAAGCGCGATCGCGTTTAAGCCGCTATGTGGGGCGAGACACTGAGAATTTGTCTGAGCCAGAAGTGCTGCGCGCTGTGCTGGAAACTGTGACCGAAAATGCGACGGATGGGGTAATGGCTCCATTGTTTTATGCGATCGCGGGAGCCATGATTCCGGTGATCGGCAGTGTGCCTTTGGCATTGGGCTACAAAGCTGCTAGCACCCTCGATTCGATGGTGGGCTATCGCGATCTACCCTACACTCACCTGGGCTGGTTTAGCGCCAAACTGGATGATGGTTTAACCTGGATACCGTGCCGCTTGGTGGTCTTGACTCTCTCCATTGTCTCTGGTAAGCCTCGCCGCGTTTGGCAGATTTGCTGGCGCGATGCCTCCAAAGATCTCAGCCCCAATTCTGGCTGGAGCGAGGCTGCCTATGCGGCTGCATTAGGCGTACAACTAGGCGGCACAAACTGGTATCGCGGCGTTGCCAAACAAAAGCCACTGTTGGGAGATGCGACAAGAGCGATCGCGCCAGACCAGATTTTTGCCGCACTCCATCTCACCCGCCAGTGTTTTGTGATGTGGCTAGCGATCGCCGTTTTAGCGCTCTGGTTAGGGTCGTGGTTGAACTGACCCACGCGCCCAACCGCTATAATGCGAGTTACTTTGAGGGAACGAGACAGGCAACTGTCCATCAGAAAGCTGACTCATGACAACTGTGATTGCAACACCGCTTAGTCAAATTAAGCTGTCACCTGATGGTGCCATGACCATCTCAGGGCTGACCTGGAAAATCTATCAGGCTCTGCTGCAAGAACTGGGAGAAGATCGCCCGACTCGAATTGCCTATGACCAAGGAATATTGGAAATCAGGATGCCGGGAGAGCTACACGAAATTGTCAATCGGTTGCTGGCAAAGATAATTACGATGCTGGCGATGGAATTAAAGATTGAAGCAAATGACTTTGGTTCAGTGACGCTGAATCGTGAATCACTCGATCGCGGCATTGAACCCGATACGTGTTTCTACATCCAAAATGCAGCAAAAGGGCAGGGGATAGCAAGGACTATCTCGGAAAACCTGCCTCCC
>JBBSCL010000432.1:0-3874 GCA_038250345.1 Leptolyngbyales cyanobacterium | reverse complement strand
TCCCTCATCATCGCGCCTGTTCTGACAAATAGCCTAATTTCTTAGTCGTCTAATGCTCAATGCTGAGGCGATCGCCATGCTGCAACTTAGGCTTACTTTCACCGCAGTCGATTTTCAATTAATCGGTTAACCAATGTCCAAATTCTTCAACAAAACGCCCTTGAATAATGGCTTGGCGGATGCGCTGCGTGAACTGAATCAGTTCAGTAATGTTGTGAATTGAAAGGAGAGTGTACGCCAAGATTTCCTGAGATCGGAGTAAATGGCTGATGTAGGCACGGCTGAAGTTTTGACAGGTATAGCAAGGGCAGGCATCATCTAGAGGCGTAAAGTCTTCTCGGAAGCGAGTGTTTTTCAGGTTCCACCGCTCTCCCTGGACGATCGCATTGCCATGTCGCGCTAGCCGGGTCGGAATTACACAGTCAAATAGATCAATGCCTGCGGCGATCGCCTGCACCATTTCGCGATGCGTTCCCACGCCCATCAAATATCGAGGTTTGTTTGCAGGCAATAAAGGCGCAGTTGCTTTAACAATGTGCTGAATCAGTTCCGGTGGTTCTCCGACGCTAACTCCCCCGATCGCAAAACCCGGCAAATCTAAATCTGCAAGTTGTTTAGCGGCAAACTCGCGCAAATCAGGATAAACTCCGCCCTGGACGATGCCAAACAGCGCTTGATCCGATCGCTGATGGGCGACCATACACCGCTTCAGCCAGCGAAACGTGCGCTCTGTCGATTCCTGCACACTGTCGCGAGTCGCGGGGTAAGGCGGACATTCATCAAATGCCATAATCACATCGGCACCCAAGGAATTTTGGATTTCAATTGATCGTTCAGGCGACAAAAAAATCATCTGTCCATCACGCGGCGATCGAAAATGAACGCCCTCTTCGGCGATCGTTCGCATTTCGCTCAGGCTAAAAACCTGAAATCCGCCTGAATCCGTCAGCATAGGACCGCTCCACGCCATAAAGCGATGCAAACCACCCGCTCGCGCCACAATATCTTCACCAGGCTGCAAGTGAAGATGGTAGGTATTGGCTAGTACCATTTGTGCGCCGGTTGCTTGCAATTGATCCGGCGTGATGGTTTTGACGTTTGCCAAAGTGCCAACAGGCATAAACCGAGGCGTTTCCACCAGTCCGTGGGGAGTCGAAAAAACGCCTGCTCTAGCTTGGGTGTGGTTACAGGTTGCCTGAGACTGAAAAGAAAAATGAGTATTCAACAAAAATAAGTCTTCAACGGGACTCTTCAACGGGATTGAGCGATCGCCACAGGTTTTTTATTGTGCCACTTTTAGGGCAGATTGACGATCAACAATCTTAAAAAGAGAAATGCTCATCATCATCAATTTGCACATCCCATCCAGCCGCTAACACGTCTGCAACCACCGCTTCCAAAGCTGCCGCATTCAAATTGCGGCTATGTTGCTCCAGCAACGGATTGGATAAAGGCACAATTTTTAAGTGACGGCTATCTTGAACTAATTTGAAATAGGGCGTTTGATCCGAAGATAACCCAATCTCAAGGTAATCAAAGCTTTGAACGTTGAGATAAAGTGCATGGTTAGCAATCAAGGTCGATCGATAAGGATCGGCAAAAACTTCAAGAATGTAGCCTTCTCCCTGGCTCGTTATGATGCCATCTTGAAAATGCACATATTGAACACGTCCTAAGTCTGAAAGCAATCTCTGCATATCTTGAAGGTTAACAATGGTGCCACTATCAACGATGCAAGGAGCAAGGGGACGCTGACTACTGGAAGATTGTTCATAACTCATGGAGAGAAAGCCTCTGAACTGAATAAGCCAAGCATTTTGACAAAAGCGGTATCTATATAAGCAGAATAAACAGAACCCCAAAACCCTTTGGTTGTTACATACCAATGGTGCTCAAAAAGCAATATGAAATAAAACCACTTCAATTCAATCCATTCATTCATTTCAGGCAGTTAGATTTCAGACCGTTAGCGTGTTGAAAAATTAACTATCTAAGGACTTGACTAATAGTGGGAAAAAGATGTAAAGAGAATGAAATTCAGCAAAAAAATAAGTTGCGTATCAAATAAATATGCTTTAATTTTATCCCAACTTTTTTAGGTCACCGCTAATCAATTTGATTAATTTCGCGCAAAAGTGATTAAATAAAAAGATTTTGCATATCTGTGGGTATTTGCTAAACCTTGCCACCATATGTAGATCACTCTGAAATCGAATATTTAGAGGCTGGATTTACTCACGCTGCAAATTAGGTTTTTATGGCAGATCGGCATTCATCAACGCCAGTTAAACAGAGATTTGGACGATCGCTCCTGCCAACTTTTTTAGGCGCGATCGCGTTTTACACCTGCATTCCCTTACCTACTCATTGGCGCTTGAACTTTCATGGAATTGCTGAATGGGCACCCCTGATTGGTTTGCTGATGGGTGGGTTATTGGGGTTGACCGATCTTGGGTTGCACGGGTTAGGAATGCCAGTTTTGGTTCGCAGTGCGCTGTTAGTCGTCGCGTGGGTCGGCATTACGGGCGGGCTGCATCTCGATGGGGCGATGGACAGCGCTGATGGATTGGCAGTTCTTGATCCGGCACGACGCTTAGAAGTGATGGCAGATAGTCGCACGGGTGCTTTTGGGGCGATGGTCGCTGTGGCAGTTGTGCTGTTGAAAACGACGGCTTTAGCCAGCCTAGAAACCGATCGCTGGGTTTACTTAATGGCGGCGGCAGGTTGGGGTCGCTGGGGGCAACTGGTGGCGATCGCCCGATATCCTTACCTGAAGCCTGAAGGAAAAGGCGCTTTGCATAAGGTGGCAATTCAATCGATTTGGCAAGCGCTTCCTAGTTTGCTGTTGCTGTTGGGGTTCAGCGGATTTTTTGTGGGGCTGCATCCGCAGCAGTGGTCTGTGGCAGTGGGAATGGCAATGGGTGGCGGCGCGATCGCGGTTCTGACGGGAGCCTGGTTTAACTACAAGCTGGGCGGTCACACAGGAGACACCTATGGAGCCGTTGTGGAGTGGACTGAGACTTTACTATTGTGTCTATTAACGATGGCAGGCTGAAGATAAAAACTCACCGCTCTATATATTCCAGGACTTACGCACTCGCCCCCTAAATCCCCCAATTCTGGGGGACTTTGATCTCTAGCTCCCCCAGAATTGGGGGTTGGGGGGCAAATTTCGGTTGATTTGCGTAAGTCCTATATTCTTAACTTTTTTCATATATACGCGATCGCATCGGGCTGTCTCGACTCCGATCGCGGGTTCATAGCCGTTGCTTTCATAAAGCTTGACGGCTTCCTGTAATACACTGGCGGTTTCAATCCAAATTTGTTCAAATTCACGAACCGCGATCGCCGCTTCCAATTGATGCAGCAACCATCGCCCCAAACCCTGACCTCTCGCGGCTGGCAACAAATACATTTTGCGGATTTCGACCGCGTTGGGTTCCCGCTGAATGGGATAGTAGGCTCCCGTGCCCACCACCTTTCCTGCTTGCTCAATTACCCAAAACTCGCCGCCTGTCTGCAAATAGTAGGTTTCGACTTCTCGCACATCGAGATCGGCTGCATCAGGCTCCCAATCCAAACCGTACTCTATTAATACAGAGCGAATGACTTTAGCGGCAAGGGCGCGATCGCCCGGTTGCCAGTGTCGAATTAGAAAAGTCTGATAGTACTCCCGCATGATGATCTACCAAACTTTTGCCATTTTCAAGATAAATCCAGGCAGTTCAGGGTCACCACTTACCGCTTCAGGATTCTCTAAAATC
Source organism: Leptolyngbyales cyanobacterium (assembly GCA_038250345.1). Taxonomy (GTDB): domain Bacteria; phylum Cyanobacteriota; class Cyanobacteriia; order Leptolyngbyales; family Leptolyngbyaceae; genus ULC077BIN1. The sequence goes on along the minus strand of JBBSCL010000432.1, from coordinate 110 downwards.
TCTATGGCTTGATTGGGGCGATAAATATGAACTTGGCGCTGTTTGCGATCGATCAGCCACCCTAAAACTGCTCCATTCTCAATATATTCTTGTAGCTTCGCCTGTAAGGT
>JBBSCL010000431.1:0-3875 GCA_038250345.1 Leptolyngbyales cyanobacterium | reverse complement strand
CTCATCCAGCTTTGCGCGCACCGTCTGAACATCTTGCCACATCAACCATTTAGGCTGTCCTACTTCTCGCGATTGGTTTCTAAGCAGATATGCCGGGTGAAAGATTGGCATATACAAACGACCATCCTGCTCAATCCACTGCCCCCGAACTTTAGTAATTCCTTGCTTAATGCCCAGCAAATTCAGCAAGGCAACTTTTCCAGTGAGCAAGATGATTTTAGGATCGACCAAACGAATTTGCTCTAGTAAATAGCCCTTGCAAGCTGCCGCCTCCGCTGGTTTTGGGTCACGGTTTTCGGGTGGGCGACACTTAACCACATTGCAAATAAACACATCTTGGTCGCGCGTTAGCCTGACTGCCGCCAAAATTTTGTCGAGCAGTTCGCCCGATCGCCCCACAAAGGGTCGCCCTGTTGCATCCTCAGTTTGCCCTGGACCTTCCCCCACAATCATGATGTCAGCGTTTAAATTGCCTTCCCCCACTACGGCATTGGTGCGGGTATGACCCAACTCACAGCGATAACAGCGGTTGCAATGTTGTTTCATCGCATCCATCGTGGCATAGGTTCCCACAGGAATCGGGACTTTAGCATTCGTAGGAATTTGCTCCGGATCAATCGGCGGCAAAGATGCATCTGAGGCGCTGGATAAATTGAATAGATCGATTTGGTTTTCGGCAGTCATGACGTAGGGGAAAATGATTTAATACCTTTGGGTTAGCGTAGGACAGGTCTGAGAATTTTTCTAGTGTCAGTCGGCAGATTCAGGCAAACTCAGGCATGATGAAGAAAATCCCACTATGAGTTTCTGGGGTCGTTATGACTGCTAATTCACCGTCTCCCAGTTCAAATTCGACGGTTTTTGCAAATCGGCTAGAGGCAGGTGAGCGTTTAGCCCAAGCGGTTTTGGCTGTAGTGGAGGCTCAAACCCCAACCCGCGATCGCGACTCTGAAGTAACCCGTCGGTTTGTGGTTTATGCGTTGCCAAGAGGCGGCATTGCAGTAGCTGCTCCGATCGCCGAAGCGCTGCATTGCCCACTGGATGTGATTGTGGCAAAGAAGATTACGCGCCCTGAAAACCCAGAATTAGCAATGGGTGCCGTCACTTCAAATGGGGATATTTTGTGGTCAACTCAAGCGCAATCGTTTTCTGCTCAGCATGATGAACTGATGTTGCAGGCACGAGACCGTGCCCAAGCGCAATGGGAGCAGTTGGCACCGTTTAGCCCCCAGGTTGATCCAGCGGGGGCGATCGCGCTGATTGTAGATGATGGGATTGCTACCGGAATGACAATGGCAGTGGCAGTCCAATCTCTACGCGCCAAAAATCCTGCCGAGATTTGGATCTGCGTTCCTGTTGCACCATCAGAGATTTTGCCTCATCTGCAAACTTGGAGCGATCGCGCGATCGTGCTAGTAACGCCTCAACCGTTTCAAAGCGTCAGCCGATTTTATCAGGAATTTCCTCAAGTAGAGATGGAAGAAGCGATCGACCATTTAAGGAAAGTTTCTCTCTCAGGACTTACGCAAATCAACCGAAATTTGCCCCCCAACCCTCAATTCTGGGGGAGCTAGAGATCAAAATCCCCCAGAATTGGGGGATTTAGGGGGCGAGTGTGTAAGTCCTATCTCTAATGCTTTTCGCTTGGGTCTAGCCATTTTTTGCTGCCTGCATTATCCTACGAATAGTTTTGGGAGAGTTTGCATGAGACGATCGCGCGCTTGGTGGCACGGACTGGAGATGACTAGCCGATACAATCCTCCTCAACTGGTGGAGGCGGCAATGTTAGGGTTGTCGCTGGCGCTGTGTGCAGCTTGGTGGATTCGGCAAGATTGGCAATATTTGACCCTCTGCCTCAGCTACCTGTTCGGCGCGATCGCATCTATTTTAGTGCGCGAGTGTGTTACGCCTTCACCCCATACAAAGCGGATACGCCTCACCGCGATCGGATGTTTTTTAGCACTGGCATTTGCAGCGGGATTTTATTTTTTACAAGCCCATTTGGTTTAGCGCACGACTATTCCCTGCGGGAAGCGAGCAACGTCGCCCAAAGCGCTATCGCCCAATTTTGTTCTTTACCAGATTAATCCTGAAATAGTTGAACTGAATCCTGACGAACTGTGAACCAATCTGAAAGGTATGAGAGATCTTTAGGCAGGCTTGGAACGAAATATCAGCCTAACCTGTCTCAAGATCTCAATACAGTTGCGATCTATTTCAGTTTTATGTTGCCAAAAAATATCTATACTCGGATTTTGTTTTTGCCTGTGCTGATGGTGGGGTTGGTTTCTGCTATTGGCTCGATTTCTGCGGTAAACGCAAAACTGACTCAACCTAACCCGTCACTCAACGATTCAGCGAATCAGGCTGAGCCAAATCCATTGCCTACCACCGCGCCAACCGCTGCGATCGAATCAGTCGATTTTTCTGCGCCCTCCCAACGAACCCTACAGAAAAAAGCAGGCTTTTCAGCAGATGGACGCTACTTTTTATATTTAGAAAGCTGGCGAGATTTGGGAGCAGGAATTCCCAAGTCGGCGCTGCAAATGGTGGATGTGGCAAAGAATGCCTGTGTTGAAGCAGGCTGTATGGAAACTCAGTATGGTGAAGTCGATGCGGGGTTAAGTTTGGAAGTAGCGGAAAAGAATTTACTGAAACAAACCCAAACTCTACGGAAAAATCTTCAGCTAGAGGCTCTGGTGGCTGGCACGAGTCTGCCTATCACCCAGCGATCGCGCACTCCCAACGGCACCGAAACAGCCACCGTAAATCTGGGAACTGGCAAACCTGCAATGCAAATTCAGTTGCAGCAAAACGTCACCGTTTCATCAATGTTTGGTGGCACTGCTCAAAAAGACCAGGCATCTCTGCAAATGCAGATGAACTACGGCTCAAAAACAAGAGCGATCGAGTTAAATCAGGATGGGGCAGTCGGTTTTTCTATCCGAGAGGTGGTGCTATCGCCTAATGGTAAAAATATTGTGGTGCTGCTGACCTCCACTCAACGCGCTTTTGAGGGCACTTTGGGTAAAACTCTAGTTCAGGGATTTGAGTTGTAAGGAGTAAGAAAAAGGGGTCAGGTTTCAGGAGACAATTACTAACTTCAGTTTCAAGGGGCGGGAAGTTTAGCGATACCCTGTTCTGAATAGAGCTATCGCTGTTCACAACGCGGCGATCGCTTAAACTGTAAACAATTGCAGAACTAACGCTATGACTCAATCGAATGACTTGTCTCAAAGAGTTGATCGTACCGAAGGTCAGAGTGTTGACCTCCAATTAACTGCGAACCTTATCCTCCAGGCGATTGACAAAAACTCAGAAGACATTGCCGTCTTGATCGAAGTTAGCCGTCGCAATAGCGAAGGGATTTTAGCCTTACGAGAGGGTACAGCAGCATTACAAATGTCCCAGATGCGAACCGATGCTGCCTTACAAGTGTTTCAACAACATACGGATGCCGCTATTGAACGGCTCACAGCGAGTAGTGAACGCCTCACAGCGAGTAGTGAACGCCTCACAGCGAGTAGTGAACGAACCGATCAGCTTCTTGAGTATTTAATTCGCCGCGACCAAAGATCACTAGAATAAACACGATCGCGCTTTTTTGTGGAATCTTTTGTGGGATAGAAATATCAACTTTTTGGATGGGCAATCGCGGTGGAATAGTCCATTTAATCCTGGGAAATCTGAGTTGCCAAACTACCTTTCATTTCGCGGATCAGTTGGGCGTAGGTTTCGGAGGGGCGATCGCCTAAGTGATCTTCCACAATGCGATCGCTGCCTTGAGTAAAGTCGATGGAAAGCAGCCCAAACCGTGGCGTGTAAGATCCCCACTCGTAGTTGTCTGTAAGCGACCAGTGCATATAGCCCACCAT
>JBBSCL010000430.1:0-3881 GCA_038250345.1 Leptolyngbyales cyanobacterium | reverse complement strand
TCAATCAAGGTTGACGGTGCAGGTTCCGCTTTGCCATTGCTTGCCAACGCTGCTAATCCTGCACCTCCAGCGATCGCGGCTCCGCCGATGATTGCAGGATTAATTCCTGATAGATCAGTGGCTCCCTGGGTAACAGGTTCGCTGAGCGACACATCTACAATGGGTGTAACGGGGGCAACAGAATCCGGAGGTGGAGCAATGGGTGGAACGGAGGCAACAGAAGCCAGAGGCGTTTCAACTACAGAGGATTGAGGCGATCGCTCAATGTCGGCAGAAGGGAGAGGTGCAGCAGGCGATCTTCGTCCTCTACCCGACCACCAGATCCATCCCAAAATTGCAGCAGGCACCAGTAATAGCCAAGGGATCAATCCGGCTAAACCTCGATTGGTGGCATTGGGCACAGGGGCGATCGCTGCCGGTTCAGGGCTAGGTGATGTGACTGCACTCAATGAGGTGACAACCTCTGGCAAAACGGCGGCGCTGGGAGAAGCGGTTGGAGTAGATTCTAAATCTTCGCCTGAGGTGATTGCAGCGGTTTGAGCTTGATTGGCAGCGGCGATCGCGGCTAAACCAGATGCCCCAGTTGTATAAGTCAAAAAATCTTTGCTGGCAGCAGATGGAGCGCCTTTTGTAACAAAATAACGAGGTTGGGAAAACGGATAAGCAGGATTATCTGGCAAGGTTTTGTGCATGGAGATAATCTTGACTCCATCTATACCTTTGACTTGGCTGTAGACCGCGTAACCTATGCCATCTTTACCCAATTTTTGGATGACCTCAGCCGTGTCGTCTTGACTCGCAGCCTGGGCGGTTGCCCCGGTTTGAAATGGAGCCGCTTTAAACACGGGATAGCTTTTAAATGCCCGCCGAGTATCGCTCGTTTCTGGGCGATCGACGAACCGGATCTTCCCTGGAGTGCCGCCGAGTTGTGACCAGTTGGCAATTTCGCCGCGAAAGATTTTAGCAAACTGCTCAAAAGTAACGTCACCGCTATAAGGATTTTTAGAACTGGTAATAATTGCAATCTTTTCACGCCCAATCGAAACGGGAACCAACCCCTTCTGCTTTTCTGCCGCAGTCAAAGGTCGCCCGATCGCCGCTATATCAACCTTTCCATCTAACAATGCTTGCAAAGCTGCCTCTGACCCATTGTTTCCTACATCGACTTGGGTTCCTGGAGATTCCTTTTCATAGCGCTGCTTCAACGATTGATTGACCACTAACAGGCTGTTGGAGCCATCAATTCGCACGACAGAACCCGCAGGAACGGCTGTGGATGGTGAAATTGGAGACGCGCTAGGAGACTGGGCAATCACAGACTCTAGTGACCAATACAGCGCTGCTATGGGGCTTGTAGCCAAAGCAATGAGTAAAGGCAGGTTCAGTATGAAAGGGAACTTCTTGTGCGACATAAGAATAAAAATGACCTAAAAATTTGTGTTGACCTTATTTTTTCTTAACAAGTTACGCTCAAAATATCTCAGCAATTTCCCTCATAGTCAATGGCGATCGCAAAGCTCTTGGTATAACTCGTGCGATTTTCCGCTCAGCAGTCACCATGTTCTGTTGAATATTCGACATATCCCACTGCCTGATATAGTCGCACTGATATAGTCGCAATATGTTCTTGTTTAAACCATAAAAATTATCTGTGCTGTAGATAAGGCATCTTTTTCATGAACCCATTGCCCCATTCCACCCACTCAAGCGCGGTAGCGAAAGCGCTGACTTGTCAGTTCGCTCCTAGCTCTAATTCTTCTTTTCAAATTATTTCAGTCACAACCGCTGACGAGCAAGCCCTATTTTTGGATGTGCCTGAGATCGTCTATGCCAATGATCCCCAATGGGTGCCTCCAATCCGCAGCAGCATTGCCAACCAGCTAGCTGAGACTAATCCCTTTTTTCAATACGGCAGATTGCAGGCATTCATTGCCGTAGAAACGCAATCAACCGCATCGCCACCAAAACCTGTGGGACGCATCGTTGCTGCGGTGAACCAGCGCCTCATCGATCGCGAAGGGGAAAACATTGGGCTATTTGGCTACTTTGAGTGCATTCAAAATGACGCGATCGCGCAATCCTTATTAGAAACTGCGAGTCAGTGGTTGCGATCGCAAAACATGGTCAAAATTCGCGGACCCATTGACCTGTCTACCCATAACAACTGTCTTTTTTTAGTAGATGGGTTCGACTCGCCGCCCATGATCATGATGCCCTACAATCCGCCCTACTATCCCCAGTTCATGGAGCAAAACGGCTGGCAAAAAGCGAAAGATGCCTACGCCTATGATTTTCCGCTGGATGAGCCATTGCCCAAAGAATTTGAAAAAGCTTTTCAGTTTGCCTGCAAAGCAGGAGTGACTTTTCGCCCGATTCATACCAAGGGCAAGGATTTTGAGGCAGATGCGATCAGCCTATATCACCTATTTAACAAAGCCTTTTCCGCTAACTGGAGTTCTACGCCGCGCACTCAGGAAGAATTTTTGGAAGAAGCCAAGTCGTTACAGGATTTAGTCGATCCCGATGTGTTCCCGGTTGCTGAATACAACGGCGAGATGATTGGCTTTTGGATGGCGCTGCCGGATTACAACATTGCCCTGAAGCATGTGAACGGTAAGCTGAACTGGCTCGGTATTCTCAAATTCCTGTGGTATCGCCGTCAAATCAACCAAGGACGGGTGATTGCGATTTGTGCGTTGCCAGAGTATCGCCGTAAGCGAGTGGCTTTAGCTCTGATCTACTTGGGCATGATGGGCGGCATCAAAAAAGGCAAGCCTTACCAACGCGCTGAACTGTCTTGGGTTTATGAGGACAATTTCCCTTCCCGTAAACTGATCGAAACGTCTGGCGGTACGATCTACAAAACCTATCGAATTTATGAAAAAGCGCTGTAGGCGAGTTTTTTGACTGCTTGAAGCGCTGACTTGGCAGTTGGCATGAACCCAGAACGCCAAAGCCTGATATAAGTAGAGACGAATATACCTGTAATTCAGGTTGTTTTAATGCCCACCTGATTCGTTAAATAAGCATGGTCGCGATCGCAATTTTAGCCGCCGGACGGGGAACCCGCATGAAGTCTGACCTGCCGAAGGTCTTACATCGCATGGGAGGGCGATCGCTGGTGGAATGGGTGCTCAATAGCGTCGAAGAGATTCAACCTGTCCGCAGGTTGATCATTGTCGGCTATCGCCATGAGTTGGTCATGGCAGAGCTTTCAGCATCGCAAAGTGAGAAAGCAAACTTACCCGCTCTAGAATTTGTTGAGCAACGACAGCAACTCGGCACCGGGCACGCGGTTCAACAATTGCTTCCTCAGATGGTAGGGTTTGAAGGTGATTTGCTGATTCTCAATGGCGACGTTCCCTTACTACGCCCTCAAACTTTAAAGTTATTGCTGCAAACCCATCAAGAGAACCGCAACGCCGCGACGATTTTGACGGCTCAATTGCCCGATTCCAAGGGATATGGACGGGTGTTCTGTACGGATCAAAACTTGTTGCAGCAAATTGTAGAAGATCGCGACTGCACTCCCACCCAACGGGAAAATCATCGAATTAACGCTGGCGTGTATTGCTTCCGCTGGGATGATTTGGCGAGAGTATTGCCCCAGCTAAACACAAATAATGATCAAAAAGAATATTACTTGACGGATGCGGTGAACTACATGGAACCCGTGATGGCGGTCGATGTAGAAGACCATCAGGAAATTTTAGGCGTTAACGATCGCAAACAGCTTGCCGATGCTTACACCATTTTACAAAATCGCATCAAAGACAACTGGATGAAGCAAGGCATTACGCTGATTGATCCCAGCAGCATCACGATTGATGACACGGTTGAGTTGGAACCCGATGTGGTGATTGAACCCCAAACTCACCTGC
>JBBSCL010000429.1:0-3897 GCA_038250345.1 Leptolyngbyales cyanobacterium | reverse complement strand
TTGGTATGTGCCCCAAAGCCGAGTCATGCATATTTTAGGGCAAAGTACCGGAGTAACTGCCACTAATCAAGCGCCCAAACGCCTTCCCCAGTATTGGTATGATTCTCGTCGTCGCTATTTTTTGAAAAACCACGGCTGGTTTTATACCGCCCTGGTGGATATTGGCTGGCTCAGCGGTTACAGTCTGTGGCGGGTGCGGCGGGTGTTGCAACAAAAGCCAGATACTGATCCCCCAAAAATGTTGCAAGACACGTTTCGCAACAGCGTATTTTCAAAGCAAGGCATTCCTTGCCAGAAACTTCCTAGCATTTAAGGGAAAACTCTGATCAACCTATGAATCCTTCGCTTTCAGTGATCATTCTTGCCGGGGGGCAAAGTTCTCGCATGGGCAGAGACAAGGCGCTGATTGTGGTGGAAGGCATCCCGCTACTACAGCGCACCTGTGCGATCGCGTTGCAGTGTGCGCCCCAAGTATTGGTTGTCACGGCTGCAATGAGAGATTACTCCAAAATTGTGCCCGATCGCTGCGGTTTAATTGAAGAAACGCTTTTATCCGGCAACTCTAAACCGCAGGGACCGTTAGTCGGTTTTGCCCAAGGGTTGGCGGAGATTGAGACAGAGTGGGTATTGCTGCTGGCGTGTGATTTGCCTAGGCTCAATCAGGCAATTCTGCAAAGCTGGATGCTGCAATTAGCGTGGGTTGGCGGGGCGATCGCTCTACTTCCTAAGGGCGAAAAGGGTTGGGAACCTTTGTGTGGCTTTTACCGAATTGATTGCTTACCTAGTTTGACTCAGTTTATTCAGCAAGGTGGGCGATCGCTTCAGGTGTGGTTGGCTCAAGTCTCAGTACGGGCAATTCGGTTTAGCGATGATCCCGATGAAAATCGTCAAGAACAGGCAATGCTGTTTAACTGCAACACGCCAGAAGATCTACTGCAAATTAGTTAGGTTTAAAAGATACTCTAAAACGTGGAATTAGAAAATCCTCAAGACTGTTGTTCCAACAGACTCATTTGTTGCCACCAGCGATTCAACGGAAAATAAATAACGGGTGCCCAAAGGCTGCTGAGAACCGCCGATCCCAAAGCTATTAGCTGGTGATAAGTCCAGATTTCTACCAAGGAGCGATCGCCCTGAATACTATACTGAATAGCAGTCACGGTTTCTGCCATCACTGCCATCGCAAAAGCAATTAAGGCAACTGAAATAAAATCTTCTCGAAGATAGCGCTCTTTTCTCAATCGAGCCGTTAAGATCCCCACTAGCATCAAGCTGATCACATGACTGGGCGTATGGGCAGTCATGCCATCTTGAATCAGCCCTAATGCTAACCCCGCTAGTGCGCCTTGCAACATAGAGCGCTTTACACTCCAAGCAACAACCCAGATTAGTAACCAATTCGGTCCGATCCCGGCTACCTCCATTCCTGGTAATCGCGTAGGCGAAATCATTAAACAGAGCAACACTGATAAAACAGTCACCGCACAGTTGACCACAACGCGAGCGACAGGACGATCTTGCAATTGCTCAAATAAAGACTCATTTCTCATAGTTGAGGTTCTATTGGCTCAGATTGGGCAGGCACAGTTCCACCTGCTTTTTCGCTTGATTGTCCGAGGCTTGAGGGCACAGTCTGAACAGATGGCTTGTGGGGATACACCACCGCCCATTCCAAAAAACTAATGGGAGTCGATAGCTCAATCACAGCTTCAGGGGCGGGACTTTTGTTCAAGTTTATCGACTGGACTCGCCCAATCGGTAAGCCCACTGGAAATAGCTTACTTAACGATGAAGTCGTAATCACATCACCTTGACGCACATCGGGAACCTTATCAAAAAACTCCATGATTGCTCGATTGGATGTTTGTCCCCGCACATATCCCATATTACGACTGCGGCTAACCGTCGCTCCCACGCGGCTAGAAGGATCACTCAGTAGCAGGACACGACTGGTGTTGGGGGTCGCAGCAATGACTCGTCCAACCAATCCGCCAGGAGCCATCACAACAGAACCGGGCTGAACGCCATCTTGAGTGCCTCGTCCTAAGATGAGATGTTGCCACCAGTGATCAGCACTCCGACCGACCACCGGTGCTGTAATTTGTGATTTTTTAGCTTCAGCGACGTAGCCGACCAGCGATCGCAACTGCTGATTTTGACTTTCTAATTCTGTTAAACGCTGCTGTAGCTCTTGAACCTGAGCATTTTCTAAAGCCTGCTTGCGCTCCAGATTAGGTTGAAAGGGAAAAGCCAGCAGTTTGTAAACTTCATACAAAACTGCGCCCTCGGTTTGCCGTAAAAAGGCAGCGGAACCAAGAGCCAAACTAGCTAAAATAATCTGTAATCGGTGACGATCCCACCAGCGGCGTAACGTAAACATGCAATCAACAGGTTTGCGAAAAGGCTAACTCCCTCTTTCAATTAACAGAATAAACCTTTTTTCAAATTATGAAAGTTGAAATAATTCATTCTGAGCCAGAAAAACTTAGAAATTGCGAGAACGACCACTGAAGACCCGTTCAAGCTGTTTGAAGTTCTCTAACACTCTACCAGTACCCAGCACCACACAACTGAGTGGATCAGCCGCTACATGAACCACAATCCCTGTTTCGTGGCTAATCAACGTGTCCAGCCCTTTGAGTAAAGCGCCGCCGCCTGCCAACATAATCCCGCGATCAATAATATCTGCTGCCAGTTCAGGAGGAGTGCGTTCTAAAGTGCGCTTAACCGCGTCCACAATCACCGAAAGCGGCTCTGCCATACTTTCCCGAATTTCAGCACTTTTTACAGTGACCGTTCGAGGCAAGCCAGATAACAGATGCAAACCGCGCACATCCATTTGAACATCGTCATCAATCGGATAAGCAGAACCAATGGTGATCTTAATTTCTTCGGACGTGCGCTCACCGATCACAAGGTTATGAATTTTCTTCATGTAATGGGCGATCGCTTCGCTCAATTCATCGCCAGCAACCCGCACAGACTCGCTTAAAACAGTTCCTTGCAAACTCAGAACAGCAACTTCTGTGGTTCCACCGCCAATATCGATGATCATATTGCCAGTTGGCTCAGCCACTGGCAACCCCGCACCGATCGCCGCCGCAACGGGTTCATCAATCAGGTAAACATCTCGCGCTCCAGCTTGGGATGCCGCATCCATCACCGCTCGGCGCTCAACCCCAGTAACTCCACTCGGAATTCCAATCACAATGCGGGGAGCCACCAACGTTCTTCCTTCGTTGACCCGCGCAATAAAATGCTTCAGCATTAACTCAGCCGTGTCAAAATCTGCAATCACGCCATCCCGGAGAGGGCGAAGCGCGACGACATTGCCAGGAGTCCTTCCCAGCATCCTTTTAGCCTCTTCTCCAACCGCCAAGGGGACTTTTTCATCTTGATCCATCGCCACTACGGATGGCTCTTGCAGAACAATTCCTTTACCTGACACGTAGACCAACGTATTGGCAGTGCCAAGATCAATACCCATATCCCGTGATAGGGAAAAGCGACTGAAAAGACCCACTAGTCTCTATGCCTCAAAGAAGGAACAAGTTGAACGCGATCGCTTGATAGAATAAATTAAATGCACTAAGTCGATAGATTGATCTAAAGCGAATTTTATGATGCTTTTGCTTACTCGTCTAGGTTAGAAAGCGATCCATTCGTGTAGAGTCTATCTCTACAAATTCAACCCAACTAAATAAGCAAATCAATTCAAATCCGTAAAATGCACTGTGTATCAATCGCAAATTACGATATTTACGCCCCGGAGTTTTTACTTTACATCAAATTTCCCTTTTTATTAAAAGGATTCTGATTCCTTAATGACTAGCTGTGATGGAATGCCTACTGCAAGTGCCTTTTTCGACAAAATCAGCCTGACGCGATCAGAGAATG
>JBBSCL010000428.1:0-3897 GCA_038250345.1 Leptolyngbyales cyanobacterium | reverse complement strand
TGGAGGCGATCGAGCGCGATCGCACCGGAATTTCTACTCTCAAAGTCGGCTACAGCAAGACCTTTGGCTACTACATCAGCATTTCCCGCGCCAAAGCCACCCAAACCCCAAACGACTATCAGCGTAAACAAACTCTAACCAATGAAGAGCGCTACATTACCGTGGAACTCAAAGACCGGGAAAGCCGGATTTTCGCCGCACGGGATGAACTGAATCGGCTGGAATATGAGATTTTCGCTGAGTTACGTTTAGATGTCGGCACCCACGTCGAGCTAATCCGCACCGTGGCAAAAGCAGTCGCCGCTGCCGATGGGCTGTGTGGCTTAGCAGAACTCGCCACCCTCCAAGGCTACTGCCGTCCTCATATGACCCAGGGACGCGAAATCCAAATCCTCGAAGGTCGTCACCCCGTCGTCGAGCAATCTCTACCCGCCGGATTTTTTGTGCCCAATTCTACAGAACTAGGGAATGGGGAACAGGGAATAGGGAATAGGGAACAAGATCTAGAAGAAGAAAGAGCAGAGCAGGATCAAAACTTAGAAACGCAAAGTATTGCAGACACGCTCAAAACTCAAAATATCTCCGACGGAGACGCTACGCGAACAAAACTTAAAACTCAAAACTTAGCTATCGTCCCTGATTTAGTCATTTTGACGGGACCCAACGCCAGCGGCAAAAGTTGCTACTTGCGACAGGTGGGATTGATCCAGCTACTGGCGCAAATGGGTAGCTATGTGCCAGCGCAGTCGGCAACCTTGGGGATTTGCGATCGCATTTTTACTCGTGTGGGAGCGGTAGACGATTTGGCAACGGGGCAATCTACCTTCATGGTGGAAATGAATGAAACGGCGAATATTTTGAACCATGCCACCCCGCGATCGCTGGTGCTGCTAGATGAAATTGGACGCGGCACCGCAACGTTTGATGGCTTGTCGATCGCCTGGGCAGTTGCCGAACATCTGGCGACAGAAATCCGCGCCCGAACGATTTTTGCCACCCATTACCACGAACTCAACGAGTTGGCATCGATTCTGCCCAACGTGGCAAATTATCAGGTGACGGTAAAAGAACTGCCCGACCAGATTGTGTTTTTGCACAAAGTTCAACCCGGTGGTGCCGATCGCTCCTACGGCATCGAAGCGGGACGATTGGCAGGGTTACCCGCATCCGTGATTCAACGCGCTAAACAGGTGATGACCCAGATCGAAAAACACAGCAAAATCGCCGTGGGGCTACGCAAAAGTAATCAGCCTGAACAATCCGCAAAAGCAAAAACTGGCAGATACGCCGCCAAGCCAGACGAACAATTGGATATTTTTGGTTGAGAAGTGAGCGCCTTGATTCATATTTCCAGTTTTAAGAAGTTCTCTACAATAGAGCAAACCTTTACGTCAGGAGGCGAACCAATGGCGATCAAAACTCAAACTAGCCACAAAAGTCTTTACGAAACTGACTTTGTGCAATGGGTAGAGGTAACCATAAAACAACTTCGGAGCCAAAATTATACCGCCGTCGATTGGGCAAATCTGATCGAGGAAATTGAGGATATGTCTCGACGAGAACGAAAAGCCTTGAAAAGCAATCTCATTGTCGTGCTGCTGCATCTGCTCAAATGGCAATTTCAACCAGATCAGAGATCGGGTAGTTGGCGCAGCAGTATCCGTGAACATCGCCGCCGCGTCAACGACGATTTGAAAGACTCACCCAGCCTGATTCCCTACCTGCAAGAAGTTTTTGCCGAGTGCTACACCAATGCTTGTGAGCAAGCGGCTGATGAAACAGGTTTACCACTCACTATCTTTCCTGAAACTTGCCCTTACACCATTGAGCGATCGCTCAATTCTGATATGTTGCCAGAGCCGTGAAAGATCCAAGACTCGCTCAGTCAAGCAACCGCATAATCCGTTAGTTTTCTCCGGTGGGGCGCTTGAAATCCCAGGACAATTAAATGGTTGAAAGTCAGGTGTTCTGGATGGCATAGTGAGGTATTCTGGCTCTGGGATAATAAATTTCAATGTTTTTTGGGAATGTTCGTGAAGAGTCGAGGAGTGATTTACTGTGCCACAACTAGCATCTGCTATCTTGAAGCTGCTTTAATTAGTGCAATGGCGTTGCGCCAGCAAGAACCAGATTTGCCGATTACGCTAATTTCCGAGCATCCTCTGTTGGAATTGCTGCCCTTACTGCGCTATGGCATTACGCCCAGATTGCTAAAGGTAAACGAAGTTGATAACACCTCTTACCTCTCCCGATACATCAAAACCACTTTAAATATCCTCAGTCCCTATCAAGACACGCTCTTTTTAGATGCAGATATTCTCCCGTTGCAGCCCATTTCTCCTCTGTGGGATCATCTTTGCTTAGGTGATTTTGGCATGGTGGCGGATCGATTACCTACTCTGGGCTTGTGTGATCACATTGCAGAAGACGAGAAAGAATATACGCTGCAACGGTTGCCAAAAGAGACGGTGCAGTTCAACAGTGGCGTGATGCTTTGGCGAAATACCGCAGCGACTCAAGCGCTGTTTCACCGCTGGCATCAAGAGTGGCAAAAGTTTCAAAAGCATGACCAACTTGCTCTGATGAGAGCGATCGCAACTACGCAAACCTCTGTAACCAAACTTCCCAATAGCTACAATATCTCTCCAACCGATTCAGCTTCTGTGCTATTTGACAGCCATAGTGTGCATTTACTGCACTGCTGGGGCGGCATGGTGGGGTCTGGCAAGTTCCGCGAGTTTGCTCAAACGTTTTATCCTGATATCGCTGATACGGTGGGTAGCTGGGTTGAGTGGCAGTCGCTTTTGCCGCTATCCAAGATCGTAGAACCTAGTCTAAATCACTATTTGAGCGCCTCACCGCGATCGCGATGATTTCCACAAAAAAGCATTGCAGAGTTCGCTAGGAGGGACAGCGATCGCCCACGCAGACTTAGCACTGTAGAGATAGGGTGAGCATCTATGAGCGGATGCTCACCCCACTTTTTAACCCACCGATTCGGCTTTTACGGCAAACTCGGCTTCCAAAGTGGCTCCGGGGGCGAGATGGATCAAGCGATCGCCCGTGTTCAGAGCATTTCGTCCTGCCGTCCAGGGTTCCAGGCAGTAAAAATCCTTGCCCTTGACCGTCCAAAACACAACGGTAGAAAAGTCTGGGCTAAAGGTGAAGGTGAGTTTGAGCGCTTTGGTTGGATCAGCGACCGTTGCCACATGGCTCGACAGTTCGGTAAACGCCACGTCAATTTCGTCTAGTTCAAAGTCAAAGTTACCCATATAAGCCTGAGACACTTTGGCACGTTGATCATAGAACTCGCTGGAGGGAATTTGAAATTGCAGTGCGGTCTTGTCAGACACGGCAAAGTAGGGATGAAAGCCAACGGAAAAGGGCATTGGCTCGGTGGAATGATTGGTGAAGCGCTGGCTCAAGGTGAGAGTATCGCCCTTCAAGGTATAGGTAAAGGCAAGCTCAAACTCAAAAGGATAGACGGCGCGGGTTTGGTCATTGCTGCTTAACCCTAGGGTGAGGCTGGCTCCATCCTCGGTTGATTGGCTGACCACGCTCCAAGGCAGTTCACGGGCAAAGCCATGCTGCTTGATGGTGTAAGGCTTGCCGTTGTGAGTGTAGGTGTTATCTGCCACATTGCCGCATAGGGGAAACAGAATGGGGTTACCGCCCCGTACGGTTAATGTGGGATCGGTGAAGCGTTCCTTATCCATATAAAAAATCTCTTGACCGTTCAGTTGCCAACTAGTGACGATGCCGCCACGTTCTGGCACAATTTCCACCTTTGCCCCGGTTGCCTCATCCGTAAGAATGTAGGTGAGATATTGACGCTGCTCGGTTGCGATCGCGCTCATGCTTGACTCCTTACTCTAAAATCACCTCACTTTAACCTGT
>JBBSCL010000427.1:0-3898 GCA_038250345.1 Leptolyngbyales cyanobacterium | reverse complement strand
CCCGACTTTCCAATCAAATAGGAACGTGCCCAAGGTGTAGACTGCTGCTAGCAAAATCGCGCTGTAGAGCAGCATCACCCAAAAACTTTGGTCAGTTCCCGTGCCAAATATATTGAGAAACGGCACCGTGGAAATGTAGAAAAGCGGCGGAATTTTGCTGGATAGAAGCCACAAGTCAGTCCACCAACTGCCGAAAAACCATTGAGGTGTGGCGAGGGCATTCCAGTAGGTTAAAGCTCCTGTGAGGTAGTCTGCTTGATCCCAAGAAGGCACGGATTGGTCGATCGCTAACCATGTGCGATCGCTAATTGCATTCGCCAACCAAACGCCAGCCAAAATCGGCAGCCCTTTCAGCCAATCATGGCGCGTTTTATCTGAAAGCTGCTCTGCGGAATCGTGACCTAACACCCGTTCTATCCGACTACCGCAACGACTTTTTCATCTTAATATGAGGAATTCCGGCTTCCTCAAATGGGGTTCCTTCTGGTTGAAACCCCAGCCGTTGATAAAATACTTGCACCGATTGTTGGGCATTCATGCAGACTTCTGTTGCCTGTTTTGCGATCGCGAAGTTAAAAGTATACTCCATCAATCGTTGACCAATGCCTTTTCCTCGTGCTTCGGGCAACACGGCAACTCGTTCTACCTTGGCAATTTGCGGAGTCAGAAAGCGAATACGAGTCGTACCCACTGGTTTCTCACTCAAATATGCCAACAGATGAGTCGATCGCTGATCTTCGCCATCAAACTCCAACGCGGGATCAACTCCCTGCTCAACTTGAAACACGAGATATCGGATCTGATGCACTTGCGGCAGATCATCGGGCAGCGTTGCCACTCGAATGATTAGGTCATCCATATAAACACTCCTCCAAATTGCGAATTTTCCCTAGCTCAGGGGCACTCTAGCCTTAATCCTCTAGTGAGGATATTCGATTTATTTAAGGCAGCATCAGGCTGTAATTTTTGGGTGCCCATGATAGAAGAACGTGCTTTCTGGCTGGCGATGTCTGGAATTGATGGCATTGGTCCCATTTCGCTCCGGCGCTTACACAAACATTTTGGCTCTTTAGCCGCCGCATGGGAGGCGTATCCCGCTGATTTGCTGGAGGTTGAAGGCGTTGGGCTGCAAACTGCCGATGCGATCGCCACGGCACGACGACAAATTCAACCCGCAGAATTGTTGCAGCAGCATCAACAGGCAAACCCGACGTTTTGGACACCCGGCGATCGCGACTATCCCCGGCTGCTGTTAGAAGCGCCCGATCCACCGCCAATGCTTTACTATTGCGGCATCGTCGAGCCACAAGAACTCAGCGGCGTGACCCCCATGATTGCGATCGTCGGCACCCGCAATCCCTCCGATTATGGCAAACGCTGGACGCGGCGGATTACCACAACGCTAGTCAATCATGGCTTTACGATTGTGTCTGGATTGGCGGAAGGAATTGATACCGAAGTGCATCACAGTTGCATCGAAGCCGGGGGACGGACGATCGCCGTTTTAGGCTGCGGCACCGATGTCGTCTATCCCTGGAGCAACCGAGGACTCTACCAAAAAGTGTTGCAGCATGGACTGGTGGTCAGTGAACACGCCGCTGGCACTCAGCCCGATCGCATGTTTTTTCCACGCCGCAATCGCGTTATTGCTGGCTTGTGTCGCGCGACCTTGGTGATGGAAGCGCCAGAAAAATCCGGCGGGTTAATCACTGCGCGCTATGCCAATGAATACGGGCGCGAGGTCTATGTGCTACCCGGCAGTTTGGATAATCCCAAAGCGATCGGCTGCCTCAACTTAGTTGAACAAGGAGCGCACTTGATTTTAGGCGAGGACAAACTGATCGAAAAACTGGGAATGCTGCCCCAACTCGATCGCCCTTCTCCCACCGCGCAGCCAGCCATTCCCCTCAACCTGCCGCCCGAAACCCAGCAAATTCTCTCAGCCCTCAGCGAATTCCAATCCTCCAACCCACAAGGCGTTCCCCTCGATTTGCTCGTTCAAAAAACCGGACTCGCCCCCGGCACCGTTCTCGGCTCCCTCACCACTTTAGAAATGCAAGACTTGATTACAACCCTGCCCGGAATGCGCTATCAGTCGCGATGAAAGGGAATACAGTTGGGACTGCCCTCATTGGGGAGATTATCGCTATTGGCGGTGAAATCCCTTTTAGCAGTTAAGGCGTGATCTGGGAAAAGGCGATCGCCTTCGATGGCACGATCTACGAAGCTTGCTTCCCGCAGGGTGGGCAAATTAGTTGCACATCGCCTTAGCTTACCTCTCGGATTAGCGCTGCCATGCGATCGGCGCTATCGGGAACGGCAAGGTTAGCGGTTTGGGTTGCCATCTGATCTAAGGCTTGAACACTCGCGGGTGTGGTGCCTAGCAGATGCAGCACTTCGGTAGTAAGAGCGCTGGCGGTGAGGGCTTTTTGTTGAAATAGTTTGGCGGCTCCGGCATTGGCGAACACGGTGGCGTTGTAGGTTTGGTGATCGTCTGCGGCAAAGGGATAGGGAATCAGCAGGGAGGGCGTGTGGGCGATCGCCAGTTCTGTTAAGGTGCCAGCCCCAGAACGGCTAATCACTAGATTTGCCCGATGAAACAGCCCTGCCATGTTGCTGTAGAACGGCACCGAAAAATAGTGGGGATGCTGAAAGCTTTGAGCATCGGGGTCATTGTCGCCGGTTTGATGCACAATCCAAATTCCGGCTTCTAGCCAAGCGGGGGCACATTCACGAATCAGTTGATTGACGGCAACGGCTCCCTGACTGCCGCCCACAATCGCCAGCAGCGAGACTTCTGCCGGAATGGGCAAGTCTAAAGACGGCGGTGGATTTTGCAAAAACTGAGCGCGAACGGGCGTACCCACATACACACAGTGCTGAGCGCGGGGCAAATAGGTTGCGGCTGCCTCAAACCCGATCGCCACCACACTGCACCAAGGACTAAGCCATCGGGCAACTTTGCCGGGAAGTGCATTCGACTCGTGCAGCACGACGGGAATGCCCAAGGATCGCGCCGCAATCACGGCAGGAGCGGCAATGTAGCCGCCTGTGGTAAACACGGCATCAAACCGCCCTTTTTGCAGCAGTTGGCGCACTTGCCACAGCGATCGCGCAAATTTCAGCAGCACCTTGACTGTTGCCAATCCTTTTTTTTGAAAGCCTTCCACATCTACCAAATGCAGCGGATACTCAGCCGGAACCAACTGCTTTTCTAGGCGATCGGGCACTCCCAACCATTCAATCTGATAGTCGGCAAGCTGCTCGGCAACCGCGATCGCGGGAAACACATGTCCACCGGTGCCGCTTGCCGCAATCAGTAAGCGTTTGGTGGACGGTTGAATCAAAGGATTGGTCACAGCATTCTTTGATAGAGCCTTAAAATTATCAGGATTTTCGGCAAATCCATCTAATACAATAGCCCTAAGGTTAACTTACAGCTATTCTCAAATGAATCCACCACGCTTACAAATTATGTAAGCCCCCTAAATCCCCCAATTCTGGGGGGCTTTGACTCTTGTTCCCCCCAATTTTGGGGGGCTAGGGGGGCAAAAACGGCTGTAAGATAATGTTTGACTCTAATCTGCTGAGTCTCAGTAGGCTAGTTCCTAAGATTTGTCACATTGAAAATTCTATGCACCCTCGTTTAAGCGATCGCTTTGCCCCCACGGTTATTTTATCTACGTCTCAACTAGGATCTTTCCCCAAAGCCACAAAGCAGTGGCAGGGATGGATGTTTGTGGCTGGCTTAGCTGCCTCATTGTTGAGTCCTATGCTGCCCTTAACTGCTCAGGCACAAAATCCTGCTAGCAGTGCGCCCGCTCAACTGACCACGCTCCTGACTCAAATG
Organism: Leptolyngbyales cyanobacterium; assembly: GCA_038250345.1. Classification (GTDB taxonomy): domain Bacteria; phylum Cyanobacteriota; class Cyanobacteriia; order Leptolyngbyales; family Leptolyngbyaceae; genus ULC077BIN1. Next base: position 48 of record JBBSCL010000427.1, on the reverse strand, counting down.
GATGCGGCGACCAATGCCCGTAATTTGAATACGGTGGTTGATTTATAT
>JBBSCL010000426.1:0-3910 GCA_038250345.1 Leptolyngbyales cyanobacterium | reverse complement strand
CCAAACAATCCCGTCTTTATCATGGGATTGCTCAACGGCAGACTGCGCCAACCGAGACACGCCCACACCATAGCAACCCATCACCAGCGGATTCTCTTCACCCTGCTCGTTAGTGTAAGTGGCACCGAGCGCTTTCGAGTATTTGGTGCCCAGTTGAAAAATATGCCCGATCTCAATGCCGCGCGCAGTTTGCAGCCGTTGGGTTGGGTCATGAATCGCGCGATCGCCCACCGTCGCTTTTCGCAGATCCACCACTAATTCCGGCAGCGTAAACTCACCGCCCCAATTTGCCCCAACCTGGTGATAGCCTACTTCATCAGCGCCAGTCACAAAATTCTTCAGGTCTACCGCCGTTTTATCCACCATTCGCAGAAACTTAGGCAGCACCATCCCCGCCGCTTTTAACTCAACCGGGGCAGGTTTTGGCGGCTTAATGTAGCTGTCAGACAAATTGGGTGCCATGTATCCCAAAGGCAACGGCTTCGCCGCCCACTGCTCTTGAGCTGCCGCATCCGGCACCGTCAGCCCAATCACCGTACTGCCACCATAATTGTTTGCCAGCTTCACCAATTCATTTTGTAGCTTCACCTCATTCACATCCTGGTCGCCTCGAATGCTGATCAGCACCAACACAGTCCGACCACTGTCATACACCGCTTGATACAGCACATTTTTCACGACGACGGTTGGCGAACATTTCAGCAATTCACACAGCTTGGCGATCGTGACCGTGCCTGGAGTTTCGCGCTTTTCGGCAGTGATAAACGGTGATGCTTCTGCCTCAACTGGTAGCGCGATCGCTTTTTCCACATTGGCGGCATATTTGCCATCTTCGGTATACAGAATTTCGTCTTCACCCGCCTCTGCCAGCACCATAAATTCTTGCGAGCCAGAGCCACCGATCGCGCCAGAATCCGCATCCACCGCCCGAAACGCCAGCCCGCTCCGCCGCAAAATATTGTGGTATGCCTGATTCATTTTTTCATAGGTCGCCTTCATTCCTGCCTCATCCGCATCAAACGAGTAGGCATCTTTCATAATGAATTCCCGTCCGCGCATCAACCCAAAGCGGGGGCGAATTTCATCTCGAAACTTCGTCTGAATTTGGTATAGGTTCACGGGCAACTGGCGATAGGAGCGGATCATGTCACGGGCGATCGCCGTGATCACTTCCTCGTGCGTCGGTCCTAAACCCATCGATCGTCCTTGGCGATCGACCAGCGAAAACATAATCCCTTCTGCCTTCGTGTAAGTATCCCAACGTCCCGATTCTTGCCATAGTTCAGCAGGCTGCATCTGCGGCAGCAAGCACTCCTGCGCTCCGGCAGCATTCATTTCCTCGCGCACAATCTGCGACACCTTTTGCAATACCCGCCACATCAGCGGCAGATACGCATACACCCCACTGGCAATCCGGCGAATGTATCCCGCCCGCAGCAAAAGCTTGTGGCTAGGAATTTCCGCCTCTGCCGGATCTTCCCGCAGTGTGACCAATAGCATTTGTGACAGTCGCATGACCCGCTTCCTTTTCAGCCTTCAATCATCACCAGTGTACGGTATTGCGGTTAAACGGATAAAGCAACAATCGGCAGCTAAAATGATTCCGCGAATGGGGTTGAAGAATTGAGCGATCGCTCAATGTAGCGTATCACTGAACGCACTGCCACGCTTGCTTAAACACGCTTGCTCAAACATTTCAATCGGTAAGGTGGGCAGCACAACCAGCGAGGAATTTTCTAGATTCAGAGCAACAGGTTAAAGATTGGTAGAAATTGCTTGTACGGGGCAGGTAGGCACACACTGCTCACAAACGATGCAGCGCGATCGCGTGAAGTTGAGCTTAAAAGATTCTGGGTCTAGGGTGAGCGCTTCAGTGGGGCACACGCCCGTACACAGCCCACAGTGAACGCAAACATCTTCATCGATCACAATCTCGCGGCTTGATGAGGAGACTCCAATATCCTGCGATCGCATCCATTCGATCGCCGCCTCCAACTCATCAATATCGCCCAAAAGCTCAACCACTAGCTTACCAATTTGGTTGGGAGCGACCTGCGCTCGGATGATATTTGCCGCCACATTAAAATCTTTTGCCAACCGATAGGTGACTGGCATTTGCACTGAGCGCTTTGGGAAAGTGAGAGTCAGGCGTTTTTTCATCAGCAGGTTTCGGGTTTCAGGTTTCGAGTTTCGGGTTTAAGAAAATAGGGGTAGGAGCAAGAAGGCAGGCGTTGGATTTCTACTACAGGACTTAAGCAGATGAATTGGAATTCGCCCCCCAACCCCCAATTCTGGGGGAGCTAGAGATCAAAGTCCCCCAGAATTGGGGGATTTAGGGGGCAAGTGCGTAAGTCCCATACTAGAACTATTGTTATCGTGACATCTATTTTTGGTAGTGTCTTTTGGTGCGTTGCGGTTCGCTAACACACGCTACGCGATCGCGTATTTTTACTCGCCCCTCGTCACTCGTCATATCTCTTACGAAGACGCTACGAACGCAATTCTCTGACACCCAATACCGGACATCCAACACCTTCGATCGGCTGATTGTGCAACACCATCGTGGTGCTGGTATTGGATTCAAAACCAATTTTTTTGTAAAATTCCTGCTGATGGGTGGTCATCAGGTATATCCGCTCTACACGGCTGAGGTTGGGACGACTGATCACGGTTTGTACCAGTTTTCGTCCGAGTCCGGCTCCTTGATAATCGGGGTGAATCACCACATCCCAAATGGTGGCGCGATAAATGCCGTCTGAGGTGGCACGGGCAAAGCCAATCATCCGCCGCTGGTGAGGAAACACTTTTAGGTTGGTATCCCATGCGGTAATCACCGGATCGCTATTCGCAACAGCAATTTTTAAGTCTTCTGGGTGGCGATCGCGTGCCCAAAATGCAGCAATGTTGAACAGTGCCTGAAGCTGTTGAAAATCCACATCAGAGTGGCGATCGCAAAACTGAATCTTTCGACAATCCATATTTCTATGCATTTAACGACGCTATTTAGCCTACAAGAAGTATTTCGTGAATAAATGAGTCCTTTGATGCAGAATTTTTTGTCTTTTCTAAAAGGTTTACGCTTCCTGAATAAAATTTACCCGCCTGATTGCATACCGGCAACGTTACAATACAATACGAGGTCTGCTAATGGCTGATTGCATTGCAACTGCTGCTGAAGCCTCAAAGATTAGTACCAATTGCCTCATTTAGATACACCTTTTCATTTAGATATTTTGACTGGCAATCTTAGCTAGCATGACCCATTCCTTCAAACGTAATTCTCGATTAAACCGCGATCGCACCAGTCGCACAAACCGCCGATCTCAGCCTCCTCGGCAGCGGTCTATTTGGGTCTTGCTCATCTTGCTATTGCTATGGAGCTTATGCCTCGGAATTGGGTTAGCACAAGCCATAGAGCCACTCAAACCCACAGCTATTCCTTTTCAAGAACGGGATTCAACGGCTCAACTTGCAGCACCGTCTGATGCAAAGCCCGCTGCTACCACTGCGGCGATCGGTACGGTAGATGTGGTTCCAGAGCGCTACAAACTAGGGCAACAGCTTTACCTGGAAAATTGCGCCACTTGCCATCTTGGCTTGCCGCCTGCGGTGATGCCGTCGCAAACTTGGCGATCGCTGCTGCAAGATGCCAATCACTACGGGGTGACCATCAAACCGCTGGGAAATCCCGAAGTCCAGATTGTTTGGAAATATCTGCGAGACTATTCTCGTCCGCTCGGTGCAGAAGAACCAGTGCCATACCGGGTTTACCAGTCTTCTTATTTTAAATTGCTGCATCCGCGAGTTAAGTTTCCCGAACGGGCAAGCCTAATTACCTGCATCTCTTGTCATCCCGGAGCCGGAACCTACGATTTCCGCAGCCTCAGCGCCGAGTGGCAGAATGCACCGT
>JBBSCL010000425.1:0-3923 GCA_038250345.1 Leptolyngbyales cyanobacterium | reverse complement strand
GGTTGGATCATAGCCATGCTAGCCGACATGACCCAAGCGATTGCGCCTTTGCCACACTCGCACCTCAGGATAGCGAACCACCCCATCCACCAGTCTAGAGTCTGCCATAGCGAAGAATCCATTACATTCATACAAATACCTCTCAGTGAAGCGAACTATACTTTCACTGTCGGCGGCAAATTCAACCGCGAAAAGATACACCCATCAAGGCTTTAACTAGAACAGTTACTACTTATGCAACTGTTCTAGACAAAACTCGCCCAACTGTATCAGGGCAATTTAGAAAAAATTGGATATTGTTCAGATGAGGTGTTGGGTTCTAGGTGTCAGGTATCAGTAGGACGCGTTGAGCGCAGTGAAACTCACCAAGACCAATTGCGAGTTTTGAGTTCATCTTCGTAATTCGCCACTTGCCACTCATAACTTGGCACTCGCTACTGCCTTTCTCCTTTTCTAGCTTTCATCTCCTAGCTCTCAGCTCTTAACTATGAAAATTCTTCTAGATCGCCAAGCTTCAACGCCGCTGTATGTGCAGATTCACGATCGCTTCAAGCACCTGATTTAAAGTGGCATCTTGCAAGCTGATCAGCAGTTGCCATCGATTCGGTCGTTGGCGGAGACGATGGGATGCGCTCCGTTCCGCTTGCCAGGAAAATTCACGCAGGCGACAACTGGATGGATGCGAAGTCGTAAGGAGGCGATCGCTGCACTCGTGTTTCAAGAGTACAGATTAGGATTTTCGGTTAGAAGTCCCTCTATTCGAGCAATGGTAATCAGGCGATCGTCCGCCGCTAGCAAGGTCAGAGAATTAGTTGCCTCTTGAACCAGAACTGATTGAACCCGAAGTGCTGCTGCCAGTTGAATTGCGTCGTATGCTCTCAAAGGATGCTGTCTGACAAGTTCTCCCGCAGTTTCTACCAATTCTGCATCAATTTCAACAACTTGATACTGGCTGTCCAAGTCATAACGCAAAGTTTCTACAGATTGCTCTACATCTGTAGCGGACAGATTTTCTTCTCGCTGACGACGAGCAAAGGCGCTCAATACTTCAACCCAAGCGATTCGGGTAATAAACAGGTTGTTATCAGCTCGTGGATCTGCGATCGCTTCTAGCCAAGTGCTACCCAGTTCAAAAATATATCGCTTGACTAGGGCGCTACTGTCTAGGAAATAGGCGCTCACTCCTCGCCCCGGTCTTCAATGATGATTTCTGACAGAGGTTTGCCAGGAACTTGACCCAGTTTCCTAGCCAACTCTCTACGTTCTGCTTCAGAGACAGGCTTCACCTTACCAGTCCGAGGTGGAGGAGTCACCATGCCAGCATCAATCAAAACCTGTAGTTCTTTGTGGGCTGAACTTTCACTGGCTTCGGGCAAAACTTGAACCCGCACAGTCTGATGCTCTTGCAGCGCCAGAGGAGTCAACGGACGCAAAACGCCATTCTCATAGATAGCAGGGACAATTTCAGACATGGTGGGACAGAGATAAGATGAACTCGTAATGTTTGAATTGTAGGCGATTCTTCAGACAAGTAATCGTGAATAGGGCGATCGCGGCATCTCCATCCTCGGCACCCTGCTGAAGCAGCATTTGCAGCCAGCCACGGTCACCAGGGCTGCTGCCTATTTCATGAAACGGTAGAGGGTTTAAAGCTTCGGTTGAGCCGTAAATTTGTCCTATTCTGGCGGCGAAGTGGGCGATCGCACGAGGGTTTGAGGGTGAGGGCTGGATGGTTGATGTAGTGGAGGGGCGATCGAGGTTTGGAGAATAATCTATGGTGAGGAAGGGCGATCGACAAGAAATTGGCAAAGCAAGGACAGAAGAACACAATGAGCGTTAAAAAACAACTGTTGCAAACGATTGAACAAGCACCAGAACCGCTTCTGCATGAGACATTGAACTACTTGCGTTACCTGATCGAAAAACATCTTGATGAACTAGAAGAACAGCAAGATCTAGAAGACCTCCAGTCAGCCAGAGAAGATCTCCACCACAGCCGCACGGTTTCTTTAGCACACCTTAAACAGGAATTAGGTCTGTGAGCTACACGGTCGAAATTTCCTCTCTTGCTGCCCGACAGATTAAAAAACTACCTCCAGGGATTCAGATACAAGTGCTTGTTGAGCTTTCAGACTTAGCGTAAGTTTTAGGCTACGTACTTTGTGCAGGCTAGACCACTGCCCCTATTTCCAATCACAGCATTGCGGATGATATGTATTAGCTCATGCAGAACCGTTTCGCGACGTACAGGCTACTCTAGGGCATTTTGTTTGAGAGAAGACGATCGCTTTGCTCAAACGGGCGATCGCTTCTTTCTGCAAACTTTTTGCGCCCATTTCCGGTTCTTGAGCTACAACAGGCTCTAGCAGTGCCCAATTCGCGCTGAGGAGGGGATACATCAAATGGGACGAGTCTTTATTTCAGTCGGGCATGGGAGTTTGGGAAACGGTCGGCTCAACCTGGGTTTTGAAGATGTGGAAGCATCAGAGATCAAGGAAATGCTTCTGCTGCGAGATTTGACGATGCAAGAAGCGCGATCGCGTAGCTTAGAAGTGCTGTTGGTGCCAGATGACTTCAGCCTAAAGCAGACGATCCAGTGGATTAACTATCGCCATCGCACGAACGATATTGCAGTGGAACTGTATGCCGAAACTTGTGCCAATCCAACATTGCGCGGTGCTGGAGTTTATTACATTGCCCACAATCGCGATCGCAAACAACACGCCGAACTGCTGCTGCTTGCCCTGACCCGCCGCGTTCCGCAAATTGTGATTCGCGGTGCCTTTCCTGATACTGCCTCTGGTCTGGGTTATCTCGCGTTTTGTCGGCAGTTGATTCCAGCATCCTTACAGCTTCAGGTGGGCGTATTCAGCAATGCCGAGGATCGCTACCTGATGCAAAATCGGCGGCAGGATTTAGCCTTGGGCATTGCCGATGGACTGCTGACCTGGAGCCGCTTCCTGACTGGTGAAACAACCATGATGTCAACTCCTCTCCCACCAGCCCGTACGCCCTCCTATCCTGCCATTCCGATCAACCTGAATGGACGCTTGTATGGAGAACAAGGAATTTTGATCAACGGCAACGCCTGCATTCCAATTGATTTGGTCGATCGCCTAGGTGTCACCTCTAACCAAATGAGCCAGAGTCGGCGGGTTTCCTATGGCGGCATCGTTTATGTCAAAGCGATCGATTTGCGCGAGTCCAATCTTTCCGTATCTTGGGATAATGTGACGCGCACTGTGAGCGTGCGATCGCTGCTGCAAACAGGACAGCAGCTAAACGACATCACAGGTAAGGGCTACACGTCAGAAGTGCAACTGTTGATGTTTCTCAAAACCCACCACGAAGCAGGACTGGCTCAATTTCCTGATATCGCCCGTCTGTATCGCGAAGAAGCGGTTCAAGAAGGCATTAGCTATGACATTGCCTTTGCTCAAATGTGTGTTGAAACTGATTTTCTGCGGTTTGGCAGAATGATTAAACCTAGCCAAAACAACTTTGGTGGATTAGGGGCTACTAGCAGTAGTGCAGAAGGGGCTTCTTTTGCCAGTGTGCGGCTTGGAGTAAGGGCGCACATTCAACATCTCAAAGCCTATGCCAACACCGCACCCCTGTGGGAAGAAGTGGTTGATCCTCGGTTTCACTTCATCACTCGCGGCATTGCACCCCAAGTAGAGCAGTTGTCGGGACGCTGGGCTGCCGACCCAAACTATGGCGATCGCATCCTATCGATCATGCGCCAGCTTTACGAAGCATCGGGGTTACTCTAACCTTTTTATTTAGAGAAACACGCGATGCTGTAATGAAGGCATTTGGCGGCGCACTTGTTCTAAACGGGACGGTTCGATCGCCGCGATCGCCACACCGGGTTTATCTCCCGCATCCGCTAGCACTGTGCCCCAAGGGTCAATAATCATCGC
>JBBSCL010000424.1:0-3943 GCA_038250345.1 Leptolyngbyales cyanobacterium | reverse complement strand
GATACCCAAGGATTGATGAGCGCCTTTTTCGTCTAGCAGTGGTTTGGATTGATAGTAAGCCCGTTCGTAGTAATACCAGGGAATGGATGGCCACAGGTGATGAATCAGGTGATAGTTTTGCCCCATGATTAGCCAGTTCATGATGGAATTGGGATAGACCCGCGCATTTTTCCAGCGGGTGCGCTCTTGAAAGGGACGATGGGGCAAATAGTCAAAAAATAACCCTAGGGCTAAGCCGACGATCGCTAACGGAACAAACCAAAAGTTGAAAATGTAGCCGATAAAGTCATAGCGACAGCCCAAGTAGATGATTATGGCAACTGCAATTCGAGCGATCGCCCATTCTAAAAGCTCATACTTACGCCAGAGTCTGCGCCTGAAAAAATAAATCTCGTGGTACATGAAGCGGGCATTAATCAGCCACAATGGACCAAACGTAGATACCACATGATCCGGATCATTTTCTGGATCGTTGACGTTGGCGTGATGCTGCATATGTACCCGCGTAAAAACGGGGAACGAGAAGCCCAGCATTAAAGCGCTGCCATGTCCCAAAATGGCGTTCACCACGCGATCGCGATGAGCAACATTATGGCAGGCATCATGAATCACTGTGCCCACCATGTGCAAGGCAACGACGTTCATCACAAAACAGCACCAGTCTACCCAATGCCAATAAAAAAATCCTACTGTAGAAACCACCACGATCGCGATCGCCACAAGGAACATCAGCAATGTGGGATTAAAATCGCCCGGTGCGCCCATCAACTCCCTGGGTGCAGTCAGGGGCTTAATTGCCTCCGACATTTATCTCTCACTCCTGCTAGCCACATGGCGTAGTATACGATACCTAACTGCCAAAAATAAACTTTTGTAAAAGCTACTCATAAAGATTAGTTAGCATTATTGAATCAAAGCCCTCTGCTTATTTTATTTGCAAATAAGCTGCTGAAGTCTGCTTAAATACGGGAACTTTTAGTTGTTTGCCTCGTCAGCTCCTCTGTATCCCCTGCTAGATTGCCCTGCTTCAGTCAATTAATTGTTCATTCTAGAGATATCTACAATGCTGACTCAATCTTATAAAACCGTGGTCGCAATGTTAGGGATAGCGGTGCTACTGGGCGGTGAAGCTACAACCGCGATCGCATCTCCCACCCCAAGAATTATTAGCCAAGTGCCACCAAGCTCCACGGTGCAACCTGGCACCTCAGATGATGTCATTGTAAACACCGAGAATTCGCGCGGCGTTCCTGCCAATGGCAACCCCAATAGAATTCCGACTGGAACACCCAGCGGCAGTCCAGCGGGATCGGCTCTCAGCGGTACGCGCTTTAGCTGCCAGATTGTGAACGGGCAATATACCGTGATGTATCAACCCCAAAGCCAGCCGGGACAGTCTTATCCTTGGGCAGTGCCCAGCAACATGGGCGGCGGCTGGAACCCAATCAAGCGCTGCGGTGAAATTAGTCGCCGATTGGAACAGTACCGTCCCGATGGGTTGGTTGATATGCAAACGGCGGTCGAAAATGGCTACAACACTGTTTGTGTAACCACTCAACGAGCTTCGGGCTGTCGGATTGTGCTGACGGTTCCCCCCGGACAGGATGCGACTGCAACCCGCGATCGCGTGTTTCAAAACCTGACCGTTGCCGATAGTGGACAGCAAACCCAAGGCGTGAACACCTTCGTGAATGGTGGTTCAGGTGGATTAGGCGGCTGGATTGGCGAAGCAGCACGGATGCTGAACGTTAGCATTCCGGGACTAGGGAATTCTCAAGCCGCTACCTCTAACGCGATTAACCTGCGCCCCTTTCTCGATCGCGCCGATGGCGGTACGGGCACCTACTTAAAAAAATCTGCTTTGACCAGCCCAGGACGACGCTTGAATCCTAATAGATTTCGGTAGCTATTTTCCCTATAACCGTAGCATCCCCAGACCTTCGAGTTCTTTAAAGAACTCGGAGGTTTAGCTGTTTTCCAAATAAGCTGTATCAACTCCTACGGAAGTCGCTAGCAAGAATCCGTTAAGGTCACTTCAGGATTGGAAGTGTGACCTAAATTACACGGATTTCATGCGTTTAGAACAATTACAAGCATTTTTGGCGGTAACAGAGACGGGCAGTTTTCAAAAAGCTGCCCAATGTTGTGGCGTGACTCAATCTGCTATTAGCCGCCAAATTCAGGCGCTAGAAGCAGATTTGGGTGCGCCCTTATTTCATCGTACGGCTCAGGCAAAGCTGACAGTTTCGGGCGATTTGCTGCTGCCGCGTGCCAGAAAAATCTGTCAGGAATGGCAGAATGCAGCGCAGGATGTAGCCCAACTGGTGGCAGGCAAACAGCCAGAACTTTGTGTGGCAGCAATTCATTCCATTTGCGCCCATCAATTACCGCCCGTTTTGCAGCAGTTTTGTCGAGATTATCCCAATGTGCAACTGCGGGTAACGGCGTTGGGTAGCGATCGCTCCCTCAAAGTGTTGAAAGATGGCTTGGTCGATTTGGCGATCGTCATGAACAATCGCTTTTTGACCATGAGTCCTGAGATGGTCGTGCAAGTTCTTTACGAAGAACCGATCAAAGTTTTGATCGCCGCAGCACATCCCCTTGCCGCCTATCCCGCGATCCCCTGGTCGGAACTGACGAAATATCCGCAGGTTGTGTTTAAAGATGGCTACGGGATGCAGCGGATTGTGCAAGAGCAATTTGAACGGCGTGGCGCAACCCTCAAAGCAGCGCTAGAGTTAAATACCCCCGATGCCTTTAGAGGAGTTGTGCGGCAAGGTGAATTGGTGGCGCTACTGCCTGAAACGGCACTTGTTGAGGCTTACACCGATCCTACGTTGGCAGTCCGTTCGATCGCGTCGGGTTATGTGGGCGTTGGTGCGGAGCCATTGACTGATCCACCCCTAACGCGGCAGGTTGTCATGGTCACTACCCGCGATCGCCTGCAAATTCCACCCATCCAACACTTTTTCAGTTTGGTGGTCGATCACCTTGCTCAAGTTACACAGGTTTTACCTTTAGCACCTGTCGGTCGTAACGGTTAATTGAGAGAACACTATGAGTCATGCCTTTAGAGACCTGCTCCGCAAAATTGGGAGTGGTCCTCATACAGGACACAACCTAACGCGCCCAGAAGCCCACGCCGCTACCAGAATGATGTTGTTGCAAGAGGCAACCCCTGCCCAAATTGGCGCGTTTATGATCGCTCATCGGATTCGTCGCCCCACGGGAGAAGAACTGGCGGGAATGCTAGATGCTTACGAAGAACTGGGACCTACGTTGCAGGCGATCGCCACTTCCCGACCGACGTTCGTGTTTGGGATGCCCTATGATGGCAGAACGCGCACCATACCCATCATTTTGCTAACAACTTTAATCCTAGCGGCAGCAGGCTGTCCGGTGGTGCTGCATGGGGGCGATCGAATGCCGACGAAAGAAGGCGATCCACTGATTCTTTTTTGGCAAGGATTGGGCATGAATTGGGCAACGATGCCCTTGTCTCAGGTGCAAGCAACCTTTGAGCAAACAGGCATCGGTTTTGTTCATATTCCAACCCACTTTCCCTTAGCTCACGGGCTTATTCCATATCGAGAGCAAATTGGCAAACGTCCGCCTTTTGCCAGCATGGAGTTGATCTGGTGCCCCTATGCAGGAAATGCCCATGTTGTGTCTGGGTTTGTGCATCCGCCCACCGAGTTGATGTTTCAAGATGCCTTTGCCCTGCGGCGAGTCAGCCAATTTACTACAGTCAAAGGGCTTGAAGGTAGCTGCGATTTGCCAAGAGAGCGCACCGCCATCATTGGGTTGGGCGCTGTAAGCACTGCGGGTGAAGCTGAACTAGAGCGTTTATGTTTAACGCCCCGCGAGTTTGGATTTGAGGGAGCAAATGTTCCATTAAATACTGCTGAAGCGGCGATCGCCGCCATGCAGTCTGTTTTAGCAG
>JBBSCL010000423.1:0-3947 GCA_038250345.1 Leptolyngbyales cyanobacterium | reverse complement strand
TGCAAGCTATCGTCTGTAACTTCCCGGCGAATGATTTCGGTGAACGGGGTTTCTGGAACTAGGGATTGAGAACTAGAGGCAAAATTACTACTCATCCCTAACGCTTGTTTCATAGCTCCTTGCTGAAAGCTATCTTCCACAGTTTGGATCAGTGCTTCAACGGGCAGGTTCCCCACTACGCAAGCCGTGATCGATTGAGGCTGATACCAATTTGCATGGAAATCGCGCATTTGTTGGGCGGTCAGATTTTCCACCACTGCGGCAGGTCCTAGCACATGGCGGCGATAGGGCAGGCGATCGAAGGTGAGTTCCGTGGCATGGTGAAAGGTGCGACGACGGGGATTATCTTGCGATCGCCGAATCTCTTCCAAAACAACCTGCCGCTCTCGCTCAAACCCCGCATCAGGAATTGCGGCATTCATCACCACATCTACTTGCAGAGGTGCCAATTCAGCAAAGTCTTTTGGAGCGGTAGTGATGTAGTAATGCGTGTAATCTTGACTGGTAGCAGCATTAGTCACGGCTCCCCGCTGTTCGATCAGCCGCTCAAACTCTCCACTTTGCAGCTTTGCTGTGCCCTTGAATATCATGTGTTCTAAGAAATGAGCCATCCCATTGATCTCATCGGATTCCAAGGCAGATCCAACATTGAGCCAGATATTTAGGCTAACGGCTTCCGTGGGCATCTGTTCGGCAATAATGGTCAGTCCATTGGCTAAGCGATGGATCGTGGGCGCGTTTAGCGGTGAGGTCGAAGACTTGAGCAGAGTAGCCGTCATGCAGTGCCCTTGATGTGGGTGATATTTCACCATTTTAGTCTGTTCAGATTAGGGATACCGGATGCAGGGGTTTACAAGCTAAGTTTGAGTAAAATTTGGAGCGACTAAACTAAATATGGGTATCTTTGGCTGTACCGCGATCGCTCATTTCCATGCAAAAGGGAAAACATAAAACAGGGAATCTGATGAACCAGATTCCCTGTTTTATGGATATTTTAGAGAGACTGGAAAATCAGAATTCCATTTCAGCCTCTTGCACTCGCTCCACTTGCTTCTTCTTCAAAACCAGCATGATTTGAGCCAGAGTCACAATCGCGAAGAACGCCAGTAATCCAAGAATGCGATTTGGATCTTGCAGAACGATCTCGACATCCGCTTGACCAAAGCCGCCTACGTTTGGATTGGCGGTCAATGCATCGCCAGCAGCAACCTCTTGTCCTTCAGCAATCAGCAATTCAGGACCAGCGGGAATAGTATCCACAGCAGACTTGCCGTCTTCAGCCTGAATAGTTACGGCATAGCCACCATCTTCAGCCTTGGCAACCTGAGTGATTTTGCCAGCCAAAGAGGCGTTGTAAACTGCGTTGTTGCTCTTCTCGCCCGTGGGATAAATCTGTCCACGACCGCGATTGCCGCCCACATGAACGGAATACTTACCAAAGTGAATGGATTTATCCTGATTAGGATTAGGCGACAGGATCGGAAACACAATTTCCTGATACTGCTCACCGGGTAAAGGACCCACCACAATCATATTTTGCCGGGTGTCGCTATAAGGCTGAAAGTAAACATCCTGCACCTCTTCCTTCAGGTCTTCAGGAATTCGATCTTCCGGCGCAAGGGTAAACCCTTCGGGCAGAATCAGCACTGCACCCACGTTGAGAGGACCTTTTTCTCCGCCTGCGACGAGTTGTTGCACTTTGGTGTCGTAGGGGATTTTGACGATCGCCTTAAACACAGTGTCCGGTTTAACCGCTTGAGGAATTTCTACTTCAGTTGGCTTTTGGGCTAAGTGACAGTTTGCACAAACGATGCGCCCTGTTGCTTCACGAGGGTTTTCATACCCTTGCTGTGCATACACCGGATATGCAGCAGCCGTTTGGGGAAGAGCCAAGTTGCCTGCCAAGAAAATAGTAATGGCAGCGATCGCCATCAAGACAGATCTTCTCAGCAGATTAGCTCCGAGCAGGCGTGTGTTAGTTAAAAAACGAGTTCTCATATTTATCAGCGTTAGCAGGGGAATCGGCAAAATGGCAGCTTCACCACAAGGTTTAGCAGAGTTGTAGTAAAAAATACGGTGACCGCTCAAAGCGGTTTTTCAGACTGTTATTGCTCAGCAACAGTTCTATGCCCACCAAGGCGCTTCGTCTGTCCGAAAATCGGTCTCCGTCCAAGGGGTGAATGCAATTTTGTCCTCTTCAACCGCCGCGTGAACGAGTGCCAAAGAGAGCGGTGCAGGACCGCGTACGACTTTACCTTCACTGTTGTACTGAGAACCATGGCAAGGGCACATGAACTTATTCTCGTTTGGGTTCCAAGGAACGACACAACCCAAATGAGTGCAAATAGCATTCAAGCCAAAGGTGGCGATCGATTTGTCTTCCTGCACGATCACGTAGGTTGGGTCACCCTTGAGTCCCTGAGCTAACACATGATCACCAGGATTATGGCTTGCCAGAAAATCGGTTACCACCACTTCATTCCCAAGGGCATCTTTGGCAGTTACACCGCCGCTACCAGCACCGCTGGAAGGAGGAATAAAATAGTTGATCACGGGATATAGCATTCCTGCTACTGCCCCGCCACCTGCGGTCACTAGCAGCAGATTCATAAACTGACGACGACCCAAATCGGGCACGTCTGAAGCAGATCCAGATAATTGAGTCATGACGAATACTAAGCGATATTTAGAATCGGTCTTTTAAGGAATTCACAGAGGTTCTATGATAATTATTGCATTCTGTTAGCATTCTAAAAAACTGAGAAGCGGATTCAAAATAATACGAAATGTTAAGCTGGGTCGATTCCAGCGAGTGCAGAGTGCGAATAGGCAATGATTGATCCGTGGCTCTGCCCTAGGTGTGGGATACTGAAGTCCATGACTGGACAGGATCTTCATCAACTTTTACTCGGCAAATGGGGGCGATCGTATGACATTCAACTACGACGAACCCAAGGGAAAATTTTCGTTTTAGTCATGTGGAAGTATTTGGAGCAAGCTTCATTTCCCATGACAGAAGCGGAGTATTTGGAGCATCTGAACGCAGTGGCTAGCTACATACAAGCCTGGGATGCGTGGTCGCAGGTGCAGACGTTTGTTTCGCGGACTCGTGAACGCCCGCGTCAAGGAAAGGCAGTCAGCATTCCTCTAGAACTGGGAGAGCGGGCATCAGAGTGGATTTTGGATGAATAGGACACTGGATTGATGAATACCAATTTTACTCAGAAAAACTCTGCCGCAACTCAAGCGATCGCCCAGGAGCTACAGCAGATTATCGGAACCGCACATCTGCATCCGTGGGACAAGATCGATCAGCCTTGGCGCGATCAGATTTCCCAGGCGATCGCCCCTACCTCTGAAGTTGCCTGTCTTGCATTTCCGCAAACCGTAGCTGAACTCGCTGAGATCATCACCTGCGCCCACCAAAACCACTGGGGCATGATTCCCGCTGGCTCTGGTAGCAAACTCCACTGGGGCGGCTTGAGCAACTCCACACCGCTAGCGGTCATTAGCAGTCAGCGCCTCAACCAATTAATCGACCATGCCGCCGGAGATTTGACGGTGACTGTGGAAGCCGGGATGCGCTTTGCCGAGTTGCAGGCACATTTGGCGAAAGCGAATCAGTTTTTGGCGATCGACCCCAGTTATCCCCAGCAGGCAACCATTGGCGGGATTGTGGCAACAGCGGATACGGGTTCCTTTCGGCAGCGCTATCAGGGCGTGCGCGATATGCTGCTAGGTATTTCCTTCATTCGGGCAGATGGGAAAATGGCGAAAGCGGGCGGCAGAGTGGTAAAAAATGTGGCTGGCTACGACCTGATGAAGCTGTTCACGGGTTCCTATGGCACATTGGGCATAATCACTCAGGTGACGTTGCGAGTCTATCCGCTGCCGGAAGCCTCTCAAACGATGATTCTCAGCGGCGATGATGACGCGATCGCTGAAGC
>JBBSCL010000422.1:0-3949 GCA_038250345.1 Leptolyngbyales cyanobacterium | reverse complement strand
TCATCCAACGATGCTGCTTCCCATATGGGGTAGAAGTGCAAGCCGATCGCGTTAGAGGAAGGAACGACTGCACCGGAGATGATGTTGTTGCCAAACATCAAGCTGCCTGCAACAGGCTCACGGATGCCGTCGATGTCTACGGGAGGTGCGGCGATGAATGCGATGATGAAGCAGATGGTAGCGGAGAGCAGGGTAGGAATCATCAATACGCCGAACCAGCCTACGTACAGGCGGTTATTGGTGGATGTGACCCATTCGCAGAAGCTCTGCCATACCGATTGGCGCTCGACGCGCTGCAAGGTTGTTGTCATGGTTTTGATAAGTGCTAGATGATTTGGTTATGTATTGAGTCGCTTTTGCTCCTCATGTACACAACATAAGCGATCTGTTTCTTTTTGTAAAGCACCAAGTTCATATTTGTTCTATATAGGTTTGGAGCGATCGCGCCTATTTGCACCCATTAAAAACACCCTATAAATCTACATTTTGTTACAAAACTTGCTAGAGAGTTCAGCGATCGCCCGAAGCCGCTTATGTGTTAGAAACACTACCCAGACTCAGATTGACCAATGCCGTGTCAATGTCTAAATCCAGATATCTATCTAGTGCAAGATAGATCCAGTAAAAGGGACGATGTTCTTGGCAGGTGCGCTGAAAACCGAGCAACATTCGCAATTCTTCATATAGCGGGTGAATTACCGGAGAATATAAATCGCAAAGGTTCGGAAAATCAGCTTGAATTCGGCGCACTGTTTTTTGTGTATCCTTCTGAAATTCACAAATGTGGTGTGGCTGCAAATAATTTATGTCAATCAGCCATGCTCTTATATAAAGAGCCAGACAGCTTTGGTCTCCAATCTGAGCCATTTCAACTGGATCAACCGAAATGTTAGAGGTTAGAAAAAAGCTTTTGCCTGGAGGACGAGAAAAAACTTCTTCTGATTGAGTCGTTGTAGGATAAAAAATTGCAACTCCGACAGGATTCAGATTATCGGCACGGCGCAATACTCGAATGCCAATGGGATAGGCTTGTGACCACTGCCGAAGAATTCTGGCAATTCGTTGGGGCGAAATTGCGCTGTCATCTGCTGCCATGGCATAAGTCTGCCGAATCAGATTCGCGATCGGAATGGCATCGGTACGCGGATTGAACTGATCAGGTACAAGAACAGGGGGAGATTCTGTTTTTTCGGCTATGAGTTCTGGTAGAGAGCGAACCCCTAAACACAGCGTTTGTCCATCAAACCATTTTTCGAGCAAGCCTAAAAGCGCCAACTGATCGATCATCATGCCCGCAGCGCGATCGCTGCCACGCTCACATTGCCCATAAAATAACTCCGCTGCCTCACGATGGGTACAAGATACTAATCCTTCAGTTGGGCGCAGATTAATCAACGGTTCAAGCGTTTGAGGGGCTAAATCTTGCGTTTGTTTAAGCAGTAGAAAAGCCCATAATCGAACAAAGTACTCAGCCCGACGGCGAGTAATGCCTCCTCGACCGAGTAACTTCGCCACATAGCGCCTTTGGTGTTCTTGAGAAAAAAAGTGTTCAAGATTTCCCGGATCACACAGGTCTAGTTGGTGAGAATCAGGCTTAGGCGGCTTCATCAAGTTTAAGAAGTCCCTTAAATGGGTGAATACTTTGCAGTAGCTTGGGCTGACAATTGAAGAAGATAATATTGAATACAAAAAATAAAATTGTCAGATGGGCTGGAAGAAATCTAACATTCTCACCTAAAGCCCTCTCGCCTAAAACCATCAGTTTCCTTTGTAATCAACTCCCTGATCTGCTGTCCGTCAGCCGCTGCCCTTTTATGCAGTGCTTTATGCAAGTTACAGATAGCTCATTATCAGGTAAACAATTCGATTTAGGAAAGGAATTCTAAAAAACTTCACCCTTCTTCAGGTCTCTTCGTGTCTCTTCTAAACTGATCCATTTAATACGTCTAGCTTGAGTGTTCTGCGGTTTTCTCATTGTGCCTTCACAACATCAGCCATGAGAATGAGTCCATTCACTTCAGGTGACTTCATATGACAAGCCCCATACGCACTCAGCCTGTTGAACCTTCAGGATTCGGTTCGCTTTTGAGCTATCGCGCCCCTCGACGACAATCTAGCCATTTGAGTACAGGACGCTCTGCTACTTTGCTTGCTCAAAGATCTTTTGATCGCTCTACAGATGCCGATCTAGAAAAAGACTTAGAGTTTAGCAACTTAAGTAGACAAGTATTAGAGCTAATGCCCCAAGGCGTTTTAGTGGTTTCGCCCAATCTCAACTTGCTGTATTGTAATCAAAAAGCAAAGGAGATTTGCTTTGCGACTTTGGCAACAGCAGTTTGTAGCTCCCAGTTACCATCATCAGTTCTAGAAGTTTGCCATCGCATGATTCGAGAGGACTCGCCTACTCAGAGAACTTTGGTACAGGACTATCTTGCAGCCAATGGGCAAACTATCCGAGTGACTGTGCAGTGGCTAGAGACTGCTTCAGACCAAAAAACCAGGGTTTTTGACAAAACTAAATTGATCGATAGGGATAGGGATAGTCAAAAAGCTGATCAGACTTACCCAGATCAGCCGTTGCGGACGACTATTTCCTTTGCTTCGCAACGCTACACGAACGGAAAGCAAGCAACGTCGTGGGAAGCGCTATCGCCAATTGTGGTTTTTTTAGAAAATTGCGATGAAGTTTTGCAGGAAGACTTACGGGTTCAACGAAAGAAGTATGACTTGACGGAACGAGAATCAGAAATTTGGCTATTGCTGCGAAAGGAACAGTCTTATCAAGAAATTGCTGAAGCGTTGCAAATTAGTCTAAATACTGTGAAAACTCATGTGAAGAATATTTATGCAAAACGCCGCAGTTGTCAGGATCAGGAAACATTTTGGTGCTGTAAGTAACCCGAAATAAAGTGTAGGGTTTAGGGGTGATGGTATTTAGATAGAGTCTGATGTTTGCTGCACCTAACCTTAATCTGTCTAAGACAGTGACCTACAGCCCTGCCCATACTTTAGTTCCAACCTATGAGTGTTTTAATCGCTGTAGCTACTGTAATTTTCGGATTGATCCGGGGCAAAGTCCCTGGTTGAGTTTGACGGAGGCGGAAGCGACGCTGCGATCGCTCCAGCAATCTACTTCAAGCCTTAACTCAATTCCTGTGATTGAAATTCTGGTGTTGAGTGGAGAGGTTCATCCCCAAAGCACTCGACGGGCTGCATGGATTCAGCAGCTTTATGATCATTGCGGACAAGCACTAGCACTCGGTTTTTTGCCCCATACCAATGCGGGACCCTTGAGCTTCTCAGAAATGCAGTTGCTCAAAACCGTCAATGTGTCGATGGGGTTAATGCTAGAGCAACTCACTCCAGATCTGCTGAAAACGGTTCATCGCCATGCACCGAGTAAGCAACCCGATTTGCGGTTGCAACAGCTAGCCCAAGCGGGTGAACTGCAAATTCCGTTTACAACTGGATTACTGTTAGGAATTGGGGAAACCGATCGCGATCGCTGGGAAACGCTGGAGGCGATTGCCCACATTCATCGTCAGCACCATCATATTCAAGAAGTGATTTTGCAACCCTATAGCCCCGGTCAACAAGAAGCTTGGGGTGGGTTGGCATTTAGCCCAGAGGAGTTGGTTAGCCTAGTTGCGATCGCGCGCCAGATTTTACCCGCAGATGTTGCCATCCAAGTTCCGCCTAATCTGATTCAACATTCAACCGATTTAATTGCTTGTTTGGCAGCAGGAGCCAGAGATTTAGGCGGCATTAGTCCACGCGATGAAGTAAACCCAAATTATTCTCACCGTTTAGGCGGGAAGTTGGACAGCATTTTAGGTGCAAACGGTTGGCAACTGGTGCCCCGATTGCCGATTTATCCTCAGTATGATCAGTGGTTAGCTGAGCCACTAAAACCATTGGTGCAGCAGTGGCGATCGCGCATTAACCTAAC
>JBBSCL010000421.1:0-3962 GCA_038250345.1 Leptolyngbyales cyanobacterium | reverse complement strand
GCGACTACGGTATCTCCGGCTCCGGTGACATCAAATACATCCGTCCGGTTGAAGGCGGGAATGTGGTATTCGGTGCCATCGTTTTGAAACAGGCTCATGCCATCTTCGCCGCGAGTAATCAACATTTTTTGCGCCTGAGTCAACCGCAGCAGGTCGTTTCCGCCTTGGCGCAACAGGGCTTCGCTTTTGCTGCCGTCTAATTTGACGAGCGGGTAACCAACCGCTTGCTCGGCTTCAGGCAGGTTCGGGGTAAAGATGCTGGCTCCTTGATAGCGGTTGAGGTCTTTTTGGGCATCTACGACGCTAAAGGAATGAGAGAGGGCGGCGGCGATCACGATGTCAGAGAGGGTGCCATCGCCATAGTCAGAGCAAATGACGGCATCCACGCTGCTGATTTGTTGGTGAATGTAGTCGGCGAGTTGGGTTTGCAGTTCGGCAGAAGGCAACTCGTCAGATTTGCGATCGACGCGCACAATTTGCTGAGTCACCGATTGGCGGGCATGTCCTGAGATGCGGGTTTTGGTGACGGTGGGGCGATCGCGATCCAACAAAATCCCTTCAGTGTTCACTCCAGCCGTTTCAAAAATATGGCGTAATGCTTTGCCTTGTCCATCGTTGCCCACTAGCCCCACTGCTTTGACTTGGGCACCCAGTTTTGCAAAGTTATACACTGCGTTTGCGCCACCACCCGCGACTTGATGAGTGTGTTCATGCCGAATAATCAGCACTGGCGCTTCTCGTGAAAGCCGCTCTACTTGACCCGTCAAAAATTCATCTAGGCAAAGATCGCCCACCACCAACACTTTGGGCTGATGGAAGCATTCTAGTAAATGAAACAAGCGATCGGCAGACTCGGCAAGTTTCGCGGCAAAGGTTAAATCAAAAGTCATAAATAACTGGTACTATTCCAGTGCCCTATTGTCTCTCAAATTCTTAAGTTTAGATATCTTTTAAGCAAACTTGTGAAAATTGAATGCTTGACATAAGCGATCGCGAGGCATTACAAGAAAGCTCCCCCATTGGGTTCCAAGACTTTTTTCTCCAAAGTTTTTGAGAAACACCCAAATATCATGAACTGAAATGCTCAGTTGAAGTCTATTGGCTCTAGACATATTTGCTCTAGATCCGCGAGTTGAAATTTTGCTTCACTATTGGCTGAGACAAGTTTCAGTTGAGTAGAATGAGCAATACAGGGGATAAAGCCATCTTTAGGTTCAAGCTGATTTAGTGTACAAGTTTCAACAGTTGAACTTTTGTGAAAGAGTGAATAAAGCTTCAGATTGAAACAAAGCTACTGGCAAACTTAATGACTTAGAGCATCTACGTTCTTCAAATATTTTCTTTTTTTGCAGTAACAGCCGAGGATTTTTCCGGCTAGGCTTGTCGGCTCTCTGTAGAGTATTTTTTGACAGGCTACTGTTTTTCAAGACTGTGAAGTAATGTTTTTTGCGATCGCTCATCCCCGTTTATCCTGCTTGCATGGCACATTCCCCCAGAAGAGTTACTAGTTTTATACAGACCAGTCGCCGGATTGCCAAGTCGATTGTGAAGCATCCTGCACTGCTAACCAGCCTACTGGTTGCCGGATTTATTGTAGGCATCCGCAGCTTGGGCGGATTAGAGTCATCAGAGCTATTAGCCTACGACCAGATGATTCGACTACGCCCCGATCGCGGAGCCGATCCCAGGCTTCTAGTCGTCACCATTTCCGAAGCAGATATTCGATCGCAACAGCGTTGGCCCATTTCCGATGCCGTCATTGCCCAAGCCATTGCAAAACTGCAAACCTATCAACCCCGCACGATTGGTTTAGATATTTACCGAGATGTGCCTCATACGCCAGGAGAAAGCGCCTTAGCAAAACAGTTGCAAGCCCCTAACTTAATTGCAATTATGCTGCTAGGAAATGCCGATAAAGATGGAGTCCCCGCTCCAGCCGGAGTTCCCTCCAATCGGGTAGGCATCAGCGACATTGTGGTTGACCCAGATGTAGTGGTGCGGCGTAATTTGCTATATGCCACCGTCAACGATAAAGCATTTTATTCATTCTCACTGCAACTCGCTTTGCACTACTTAGCAGCACAGCGTTTGAAGTTCGAGGTAGTGCCCAATCAGGCAATCAAAGTTGGCAGCACTGTTTTCCCAGCACTGAACCCCGATGCAGGCGGTTACCAAAACTTAGACGATCGCGGCTATCAAGTCATGCTGAATTATCGCTCTGCCTATAACGTGGCGCGTGAAGTCAGTCTATCTGAAGTTCTCAATGGGCAGGTTGATCCGGCTTGGGTAAAAGACAAGCTCGTGATCATCGGCACGACGGCTCCCAGCATCAAAGATTTGTTTTTAACGCCTTACAACCTTTCCAATGATAAAAGCCCTAAAATGTCGGGGGTAATAGTTCATACCCAAAAGGTTAGCCAAATTCTCAGCACGATTATGGATGGCTACCCGCTCGCCTGGTTTTGGTGGCAGGAAGGCGAAATTCTGTGGATTGTTGCGTGGTCTTTTGCCGGAGGACTGTTGGGGTGGCGCTTCCGCCATCCCTTAACGTTGGGCATCGGCGGTATTGTTGCGATCGCCGGTTTATTTGGTGTTTGTTTCATCTTATTTTTATCCAATGGTTGGATACCCTTTGTGCCTCCGGCGATCGCCTTTGTTAGCTCAAGTGTGGCGGCGATCGCTTATCGCCTTCTGCACGATGGACTCCACGATGAACTAACTGGGTTGCCCAATCGAGCTTTATTTGTCCAGCGGCTTCAGGGGGCGTTGAACCATTCTCAGAAGAATTCGCACCAATCGGTCGAAGAACAGCCTGGAACAGCCGTCTTACTTTTGGGACTGGATAGCTTTAAAACTATTAACGATAGCCTAGGGCACCAACGGGCGGATGAATTGTTGGCTGCGATCGCTCAACGGTTGAAGACCTGTCTCCGGTCTCGTGACGAACTGGCGCGGGTGGGTGGAGATGAGTTTGCGATTTTGCTCCCCCAAGTCCGAGATAAAGATGAAGTCGGTCATTTAGCCGAACACCTGCAAAAGCAACTGAAACAGCCTTTCAATCTACATGGGCAAGATGTTTTTACAACCGCTAGTGTCGGCATTGTCTGGTGTGAAGCAGGTCAACCTTACCAACCCGAAGAAATTCTTAGAGATGTCCACACCGCAATGAATCAGGTGAAAGGGTCAGGAAAAGCCCGCTGTCAGATGTTTATGTCTGGGATGCGAGTTCAAGTGATGACCCGGATGCAGCTTGAAATTGATTTGCGTGGGGCGATCGATCGCCAAGAATTTCAACTGCACTATCAGCCTTTTATTGACTTAGAAACGGGAAGAATTGCGGGGTTTGAAGCATTACTGCGTTGGCAACATCCTCAGCGGGGATTTATTCATCCGGTTGAGTTTATTCCAGTAACAGAAGAAACTGACCTAATCATTCCGATTGGTGCCTGGGTGATTGAGGAAGCCTGTCGTCAATTAAAAATCTGGCAAAAGCAGTTTCCTAGCAGCAAGCCTCTGATTGTTAGCGTCAACCTATCCAGCAGACAGTTTGCTCAGCCTGATGATCTCTTCAATCAAATTGAGCAAACCCTGAAAGCTAGTGATATAGACGGTCATTGCCTCAAACTTGAGATTACTGAAAGCATTGCCATGACCAATGTAGAACCCACGATCGCGTTATTGTTACGTCTCAAAGCGCTCAACCTGCAACTCAGCATTGATGATTTTGGCACTGGCTATTCTTCCCTCAGCTACCTGCATCGCTTTCCCACCGATGCGATCAAAGTTGATCGCTCCTTCGTCAGCCGCATGGGGCTTGAAAACGAGGATGTTCACATTGTTAAAACCATTATCATGCTAGGGCACAATTTGGGCATGTATATTGTGGCAGAAGGTGTGGAAACCGCTGACCAGCTAGCGCAACTGCGATCGCTCCAGTGTGAATATGGTCAAGGCTACTTTTT
>JBBSCL010000420.1:0-3977 GCA_038250345.1 Leptolyngbyales cyanobacterium | reverse complement strand
TTTGATTGCAATGGTTCTAAGGTTTTCAACAATGAACATCCACCTAAAACTGGAGTGGAGCTTGTTGCTTACTAGCAAAGCTCAGGAGTCATCAACTCACGATCGGATATTGCGGATAGTCAAATTCCTGCTCGATGTTTGCGGCGTGAGACTGGAGGCGATCGCAGGATTTTTTCTTGGCAGCTTAATCGGTTGTCTTTCTGATAGTTAGTAGAATTGGAGAAGTAATTAGTTCTGTAAAACCTATGCTAAGAACTGTTGAAGGGATTTATCGGAATGGGCAGATTGAATTTACTGACCTTCCCAACGATGTTAGCGATCGCACCCAAGTTCTCGTTACCTTTCTGGATGCTGGCAAAATCGATCCAACTAAACTCCGCCACCTGATTGATCAGTTGGAAACCATTGCAGGCATTCAGCAAGGGTTTGATGAACTCAACGCAGGGCAAACTCGACCGATTGGAGATTTCGTCCAAGAAATGCAACAAAAGTATGACATTTCAGGTTGAGATTACCTCAATTGCTGAAGCTCAGATCGAGAAAGCTTATTGCTGGTATCGAGAGCAGAATCCTGAATTTGCCGATCGCTGGTTTCGTGGATTGATGAACACAATTGCAACATTGCAAGAGAAGCCGCGCCGCTGCTCCTTAGCAGTTGAACACGAAATTTTTCCAGAAGAAGTCAGTCAACTGCTTTACGGTAAGTCTAAAAATATTTACCGAGTACTTTTTGCAATTCGAGACACAACAGTTTATGTGTTGTATGTGCGTCATAGCGCCCAAGCACCGCTCACAATAGACGACTTAGAGGAGTTATAAGTAGATCTTAGGCTTTCAGGCAGTTGCAGTCGAAGCGCAAAGTGCTTTGACCTGCGGGTCTCGTCTTGGCAATTGATCAATTTTGGTGGGACAAAGTTGGCTCCACTTCTACTGCTCCTAGGGTTTTCAAGGTTGTTTTTTGAGCCTGGGTTAGTCCGGTGGCTCCGGCGATGTTCATGGCTTCATAGGGTCGGGGACTGCGGAGAATGCCCGCACAGTGCCCAGTTTCAGCATTCCACAGCCGAATGGTTTCATCTTCGCTGCTGCTGGCGAGAGTTTTGCCATCCGGGGCGAAAGCAACCGACCAAACGCGGCGATCGTGCCCTTGCCACATTTGGAAACAGTCACCCGTTGCCAGATTCCACAGTCGCACGGTGCCGTCTTCCCCTGAACTTGCTAGCACATCCGTTTGGTGAGCCTGAGCTTGTTGAGCCTGAGTTTGGTGAGGCTGAGCGCTTTTGTCCGAGGGACAAGGAGTGGGGAACGTGGGGCAAATCGCGATGGTTTCAATCGGGGCGGTGTGTCCTATTAAGGTTTTGAGGCAGGCTCCGGTTTGCCAATCCCAAATTTTGATCGTGCGATCGGCGCTGCCGCTGATCAACAGTTTCCCGTCGGTTGTAAAGACAACGGAGCGAATTCGTGAGGTGTGTCCGGCTAGCGGTCGCAGACAGGTGCCCGTGTGGATATCCCAAAGTTTGACGATGCAGTCATCATCGCCGCTAGCAAGAATGCGATCGCAAGGGCTAAAGGCAACTGACAGCACATTGCTACTTTGGCAATCTAGCATCGTTATACAGTGTCCTGTGGTGCTATCCCACAGACGGATACAGTGATCTGAGCTACTCGTCGCCAATTGGGTGCCATCGGCATTGAAGGCAGCCGACCAAACCCAGTGAGTATGCTCTGTTAGCGTTTGCAAACAGGCTCCCGTTGCCACATCCCACAGTTTCACAGTATGGTCAAAACTGGTGCTAGCCAGTATTTTGCCATTCGGGCTAAAAACTACCGACCACACCCATTGGCGATGTCCTCGCAAGATATTCACGCATTGACGAGTTTGCAGATTCCACAGTTTAATCGTGTGATCGGCACTGCTGCTAGCCAGTAGGGGATCAGTGGGACTAAAAGCAACGTTTAACACAAAGCTGGCATAGCCTTGCAGGGTTTTAAGGCATTGCCCGGTACGACTATCCCAAAATCGCACGGTTTGGTCGGCTCCACCACTGGCGATCAGTCCATCCAATGCTTCTAAATCAGACTCTTTGTCGCGATCGCACTGCTGAGGATTGGGCGCAAAAGCAACAGAGCGGACATGGGCAGTGTGTCCATAAAAGGTTCGGAGGCATTGCCCTGTTGCCACATCCCACAGCTTGAGGGTGTGGTCTTCGCTGGCACTGATCACAGTTTTGCCGCTGGGGCTAAAGCAAACCGATCGCACGTTGCTGGTATGTCCGTTGAAGGTGTTGAGGCATTTTCCTGTGGCGGCATCCCACAGCTTGATCGTGCGATCGTCACTGCCGCTGACTAAGAGGGAGCCGCTGGGGCTGAAGGCAACCGATCGGACGTTGCTGGTGTGTCCTGGGATGGTGTTGAGGCACCCTCCTGTGTTGACATTCCACAATTTAATGGTGCAGTCGTCGCTGCCGCTAGCGAGGATGGACTGGGTAGGGCTAAAGGCGATCGCCCAAACCCAGTGATCGTGCCCTTGCAATGTTTTCAAACAGGCTCCAGTCTCCACACTCCACAAACGAATCGATGCAGAATCGATGCCGCTGCTTGCCAATAAGGCACCCTCTCGACTGAAGGCAACCGATACGATCCAATCCGTTTGCCCTTCCAGGGTTTTCAAGCAGTATCCAGTGGCGAGTTCCCATAGTTTGAGGGTGCCATCGGCACTGCTGCTGGCTAATAGTTTTCCGTTTGGGCTAAAGGCAACGGAGCAAATCCAATGGGTGTGACCGCGAAAAGTGACTATTTTTTTGCCGTCGTCCATTCGCCACAGGTGAATTTCTCCCGCAGAATCGCTGACCGCTAGTAGGGTGCCATCGGGGCTGAACGCGACCGACCAAACGTTTCCCAAGGATTCGTTAAACACGGAGCGCACAAAGTGAGCGTTAGCAAAGTTCGTCTGATGCATTTCTACATCTTGGAGATAGGCTTGGCGAATTGTCAGGTTGGAAAAATCAAAATCGGTTAATTCCAACTTGAGATGATTCAGCAAATTAATCACCGTGCCAGCGGCATATCCAGTCGCAAACTGTGAGTGCGATCGCAAGTCTGCCAACAGTGCCTGGGTACATTCTTTAATATCTTTGGGCGATCGCATTGCCACCAATCGATTCGCGATCGGGTTCAAAATCAGCCGCGTTTGGCTCTCTCGTAAGTACTCTTTGGCTTCAGCTTTGAGGAGCGCGTGGGAGTGGAGCAGGGGAACAGGGAACGGAATACCGGGAGAAGGGGGGCAGTCTTGAGTAGCAGAATTAAGTTTGGAATTGAATAAAACATGCAAATTAAGTTCTTGGCACACTTGCTCAATCAGTCGCTCGGTAATATATTCCATGACGACGGGTTGCAGGGTAAATCCAGCGGCGGTGGCTTCGATCAAAAAGCGATGTTTGAGCGATCGCAACGTGCCGGGTAGCTTCTGTTTAGCCAAGGGCGACAGTACATCCTCTCGCAACTCGGTAAAAGAAGTGATTTCGCGGTTGATTGCCAACCAGTACATCACGTCTTGTTGCAAAGCAGATAAACAATTAAACTGGCGATCGATCAGGTCGCGAATATCGTCAAAGACAAACGTGCCCAGAATGGTCAAAAAATCAGACACATTGCTGTCAAACAATTCTTGAATCGCCGCCGCCACGATCTTTAGCGCTAAGGGATTTCCGGCGTAGTGCTGCACCAAGTGCTGCCAGTCTGCCTCAGTTGCCTGAAATTCACCTTTGCGCGTAAATAGGGTTTTGCCATCGATCGCATTCAAACCCTCTAGCGGAAACGATCTCACGGGTAAAGTTATGCCTTCATTCCAGGCGATCGCCTCTGGCTTTTCACGACTCGTGAGCAGGATGCAGCTTTCATGGGTCAGGTCGCTTAGGCGTTTTAGTAGGATTGTATAGCCTTCATGGCATGGGCGCTGTTGCTCCTGGCAGGGCAACACG